>JAFZLK010000029.1 GCA_017551515.1 Bacteroidales bacterium
GAAGTTTGCCACAAACGTGCTGTCGCTCGTAACGATAATTGTACGCGGATTTTCGGTGTTGTCATCGCTCCACGAAACAAAACGGTAGCCTTGGTTTGGTATTGCGGTAAGTGTTGCAGTAGCACCTTCCTCGTATGTTCCTCCGCCAGAAACCATGCCGTATTCATCGTTGTTTGCCAAAACGGTAATCGTGTATTGCTGCGGTTGTTCCACATCGAAGATGGCGACAAACGTGCTGTCGCTTGTAACCGTAATTGTCCGCGGATTGTCGGTGTTGTCGCCGTTCCACGAAACAAATACATAGCCCTCGTATGGCATTGCGATAAGCGTTGTCGTTGAACCTTCCTCGTATGTTCCGCCGCCTGTAACCGTGCCGTATTCTTCGTTGGCAGAAACCGCCGTTATTGTATAGGTTGCAATAGTTTCCGCAAATGTCGCGACAAATGTACTGTCGCCTGTAACCATAATTGTACGAGGATTTTCGGTGTTTTCATCGTTCCACGAAACGAAGTGATAACCTTCGTTTGGAATTGCCGTTATTATTACGGTGTCGCCGGCATTGTATGTTCCGCCGCCCTCGACCGAGCCATATTCATCGTTGTTTGCCAAGACGGTAATGGTGTATTGTTGTGCTTGTTCTGCCTCGAATGTCGCATCAATTGTATGGTTTGATGTTACATTTTCAAATATGTAAACACCTACTTCATCAAGTTCAGCAGTGACGTCGGTTTCTCCATCAATTATTACACTTGCAATGCGGTAGCCTTCGTTTGCTGTGATTTCGAATGGTTGGGAGTCGCCATCTTCTACAGATATTACACCTTCAGGAGTAATAATACCACCTTCGCCAGCGGTTGCTGTGATTGTGTATGTATTGATAGTGTAGGTAACTGTTATTTCAACATCTTCTGCTGGCATTGTTCCTTCAACAATAAGTTGGTCAGCAGTGTAACGGTCGATTTCTGGAGATATAACGGAATATGTTGCTCCCTCAGGCAGAAATTCGAAATGGTCTCCAGCAGCAGTTTCGTTGTCGGCATATACATAATGTATTGTCAATGAGTAGGTGATGTAATCGAATGTCGCATAAATTGTATGGTTTGCTGTAACATTTTCAAACGTGTAAACGCCTTCAACAAGTTGGTTAGTAGCATCCTCTCCATCAACCATTACGCTTGCGATCCTGTAATGTTCGTCAGGTGTAATTAAGAATGCCTGGTCTGAACCGGCTTCTACTTCAATGCTTCCGCTTGGCGTAATTGTTCCGTTTACACCTGCAGTTGCTGTAATCGTGTATGTATCTGCTGGAATTACATCGAATGTTGCAGAAATTGTATGGTTGGCTGTTACATCCGAGAATGTGTATGTGCTTTGCGAACCAACGCTTTGACCATCAACAAGAACATCGGAAATCATATAACCTTCGTTTGCTGAAATTGCAAACGTTTTGCCTTCACCACAGTTTACGCTAATGTCACCGGCAGGTGTGATTGTACCTCCGTTTCCAGCCGATGCAGCAATTGTGTAAGTTATCTGCTCAAAAGTTGCAGAGATTGTGTGACCTGTCGTTACATTATCAAAAGTGTAAACTTCGGCAACAAGGTCGGCGGTTACATCTTCTCCGTCAACAGTTACGCTAGCAATAGCGTAGCATTCGTTTGGCGTGATTGTGAAACTTTGGCTTCCGCCTTCATCCACTGTTGTTTCTCCGCTTGGTGTTATTGTTCCGCCTTCGCCTGCGGTTGCAGTTATTATGTAGGCAGCCTTGAAGCCTGCGGTAAATGTGCTGTCCTTGGTGACTACGATTGTCCTCGGGTTGTCCTCGTTGCCATCGTTCCACGACAGGAAGCGGTAGCCTTGGTTTGGAGTGGCGGTTATGATTGCTTCCGTTTCGCACGAGAAAGTTCCTTCGCCTGTTACGCTTCCCATATCGGCATCGGCAGTTTGCACTTCCACAACAAGATTTGCAGCAGTATCATTCTGGATGTTTGTAAATTGTCCCCATTGGCTGTCGTTTCGATAGACTTCATCAAGAGTACAGGGAGTCCAAAGGGTTGCTGAAGGATAGATTGTTGATGAGAAAACTTGGTCGCCAAGTAGTTCTGGCGGCGTATTTGCCAAGGTATTTATTTCAGCAATGTTGTCGCAATAATGGAAAGCGTAATTGTCAATAGTTTCAACAGATTCGCCTATTGCAACAGATGTAATGCCACTACAATTATAAAAAGCACTTTCACCTATGGTTTCCACAGAATTGCCGATTGCTACGGTATCAATCGAACTGCAACTGCCAAACGCGTATGTGCCAATGTTTGTTACCGAATCGGGAATTATTAAAGTTCCTGTCAGTCCACTGCAACCATCAAAGGCATTATCTGGAATATTTTTTACTCTTTCGCCAATATTCAAGGTCGCCAATGCTGTGCAACCTTCAAATATCCTCATACTTTGACTTCCCATAGTAGTGCAGTTTTCTGCATTAAAGTTGACGGTAGTTAGTACGTCGCACTCGCTGAAGGCTCTTTCGCCAATACTTTCTACATTTTTGCCTATTGTTACAGTAGCCAGCGAACTACATCTGTAAAATGCATTTGTGCCAATGTTAGTTACCGAATCGGGGATTGTTAATGTTCCCGTCAGTCCACTGCAACCTTCAAAGGCATAATCTGGAATATTTTTTACCCTTTCGCCTATATTCAAGGTTGTCAATGTTGTACCATCTCCAAACACATAATAACTAGAATTCCCCATTGTTGTGCAGTTTTCTGCATTGAAATTGACGGTAGTCAGTTCGGTGCAACGACTAAAAGCCTTTACACCAATGCTCTTTACCGAAT
Source organism: Bacteroidales bacterium (assembly GCA_017551515.1). Classification (GTDB taxonomy): domain Bacteria; phylum Bacteroidota; class Bacteroidia; order Bacteroidales; family ML635J-15; genus Bact-19. Next base: position 2,838 of record JAFZLK010000029.1, read on the forward strand.
TCGGAATTGTTAGTTCTGTCAATTCACCGCAAGCATAAAATGCTTTGTCGCAAATGTTCTTTATGCCATCCTGTATTGCAAACGAACCTGTCGGCCAATCGTTCTTGTAGCCAAGGCACCAGTCGTCCAAATACAAGATGCCATCGGGCTGACTGTTGTACCATCCTGTTCCATTAAAAGCATTATATCCTATGCTCGTAACTGTACTTGGAATAGTTATCTCTGTTAATCCACTGCAGTTGTAAAACGCATTTTCGCCTATTGTTGTAACGGTACTGGGTATTGTTACCGATGTCGCAGAAGCAATACAGCCTGTCAAATTAGTCTTGGTATCGTCCGAATACACAAGATATCCGTCGGTAAAACCGTTGACTGTCAATGCTCCCCACGGGCTACCCGTTGCAGAGCCGTTGTATATGATGTTCCTAACCCTATAAAACGCATTTTCGCCAATACTTTCCACGGTGCTCGGGATTGTTACCGTATTTAACCTTATGCTATTATAAAATGCCCATCTAGGAATATTGGTAACATTGTCGCCAATGTTCAAGGTTGTAAATGCTGTGCATTGATAAAAACCAAAATCTTCGCTTGTGCAGTTTGTCGCATTGTAGTTAACCGTCGCCAGTGCGCTGCAATTTTCAAATGCGTTATTGGGAACTGTTTCCACATCCTCGCCAATGGTAATAGTGGTGATAGTGCTGTTGCTGGTAAAAAGAGTGCTACTGCAGTTGGCAGAATTGTAGTTGAGAGTGGAGAAGTTGCATCCATAGAATGCTTCCGTGCCTATTGTTTCCACACTTTTGCCTAATGTTAACGCTTCATATCCGCTGCAATAGTAAAACGCCGATGCTCCAATGTTTGTTACCGAATCGGGAATTACCAATGTTCCTGTTAGTCCATTGCAATTATAAAATGCATTATCAGGAATATTCTTAACTCTTTCGCCAATATTTATAGTTTCCAATGAAGAGCAATTCATAAATACATAATTGTCAGGACTTCCCATAGTGGTGCAGTTTTCGGCATTAAAATTAACCACAGTCAGTCCCGTGCACCCATCAAAAGCCTTATCGCCAATGCTTGTTACCGAATCGGGGATTGTGATTTCTGTCAGACCACTGCAATTCCTAAATACATAATTTGAAATACTCTTAACTCTTTCTCCAATATTCAAAGTAGCCAACAAAGAGCAATTGGTAAAAATAGGATTCAACTCATTTATATAGGTTGTGCAGTTTATAGCATTGAAATTAACTGTGGTCAATGCAACGCACGATTCAAATGCGTAATCACATATATCCATAACAGATTCTGGAATTGTTATTGAAGTCAAACTTCTACAAGACTGAAATGCATATTTGCCAATAAATTCTACCGAATTGCCTATTATTATTGATGTGAGATTTCTACAATTACAAAATGAACCATACGAGTCATTTCTACTTCCAATTGTTATAACAGAATTAGGAATAACAAGTTCTCCAGTAAGGCCAATACAATTACCAAACGCTCCATTGCCAATTACTGTAACAGATTCTGGAATTGTTAATGATGTTAAGCCTCTGCAATTATAAAATATATAACTGGGGATTTTGTTAACTCTTTCGCCGATATTCACGGTTGACAAGTTTGTGCAATTGTAAAATACAGGATTATTTGAACTTTCCATAGTAGTGCAGTTTATTGCATTGAAATTAACGGTGGTCAGTCCACTGCAATCTCGAAATGCAAAATTGCCAATGCTTGTTATAGAATCTGGAATTGTTATTTCGGTTAATCCGCTGCAATTAGAAAAAGCATTATTTGGAATATTCTTAACTCTTTCGCCAATATTCAAGGTCGCCAATGATGTGCAACTGTAAAATACAGGACCATCTGAACTTCCCATAGTAGTGCAGTTAGTTGCATTGAAATTAACAGTAGTCAGTCCACTGCAATTATAAAATGCCCTTTCGCCAATGCTTATTATAGAATCGCCTATTGTTATTGTTTCCACTCCGCGACAACCATAAAATGCTTTTTCGTCTATACTTGTCACCGAATTAGGAATCGTTAAGTTTCCTGTCAGTGTGCTGCAATTATAAAACGCCCCGTTGGGAATATTTTTTACATTTTCGCCAATGTTCAAGGTCGTTAAGTTTGTACAGTTAATGAAAACAGGGTAAACGGTTCCCATTGTTGTACAATTGGTAGCATTGAAGTTAACGGTAGTCAGTCCTGAACATTCTCCAAATGCATAATCGCCAATGCTTGTTATAGAATCGGGAATAGTTATTTCTGTAAGTCCGCTGCAAGCATAAAATGTATAATCCGGAATAGTCTTTACTTTTTCTCCGATATTCAAGGTTGTAAATGCCGGGCAATTCTGGAATATATAATTGGTAGTACTTCCATTTGCTGTGCAGTTTTCTGCATTGAAATTAACTGTGGCAAGTGTGCTACAACCATAAAAAACTTTGTTTCCAATGCTTGTAACATTGTTCGGAATTGTTATTTCAGTTAGTCCACTGCAATTATAAAATGCATAGTCGGGAATATTCTTGACATTTTCGCCGATATTCAAGGTTGACAATGTTGAGCAGCCTTTAAAAACAGGATAAAATGAATCTCCCATAGTAGTGCAGTTTTCTGCGTTGAAATTAACCGTAGTCAGTCCAGTACAACCATAAAATGCATAATCGCCAATACTCGTAACCGAATCAGGAATTGTTATTTCGTTTAGTCCTGTACAACCCGAAAATGCTCTTTCTCCAATACTTGTTACGGCATCAGGGATTGTTACTTCCGACACTCCGCTACAACTCTTAAATGCATACCCAGGAATGATGGTAACATTTTCATCTATATTCAAGGTAGTCAATGATGAACATCCATACCAGACATAATCGCCAATACTTGTGCAGTTTTTGGCATTGAAGTCAAGTGCTGACAATCCGCTACAGCCATAAAAAGCATATTCTCCAATATTCGTAACCGAATCGGGAATTATCAAGGTACCTGTTAGTCCGCTGCAATTATAGAATGCATAAGCGGGAATATTCTTAACTCTTTCACCAATATTCAATGTCGTCAATGAAGTAATACTTCCAAATGCCTGATTGTTGTAATCTCCCATATTGGTGCAGTTTTCTGCATTGAAGTTGACGGTTGACAGGTTGCTGCAATAAAAAGCATTGTCGCCGATACTTGTAACCGAAGAGCCAATTGTCAACTCCGACAGTCCGCTACAACCATAAAATGCCCTTAATCCAATATTCGTAATTGAATCGGAAATAACTAATGCTCCTGTCAGTCCTGTGCAACCTCTGAATGCTCCGTCCGGTATGTTCTTAACATTCTCGCCAATATTTAATGTTGTCAATGATGTGAGATTATAGAATGCCTCATAATAACTACCCATAGTCGTGCAGTTTGTTGCATTGAAATTGACAGTGGCAAGATTGTTGCAACTAACGAATGCCCTGTCGCCAATACTTGTAACATTCTGTGGTATTGTTATCTCAGTAATCCCGCTGCAATTGCTAAATGCCTCTTCGCCAATACTTTCTACATTTTCGCCTATTGTTACAGTACCCAGCGAACTGCACCAGTAAAATGCGGATATGCCAATGCTTGTTACCGAATCAGGGATTGTTACTTCCGTCAGCCCGTCGCAATCATAAAAAGCATAAGCGGGAATATTCTTAACTCTTTCGCCAATATTCAATGTTGTCAATGATGAACATCCGCTAAATACTTTGTTGCTTGAATTTCCCATATAAGTACAGTTCTTTGCATTGAAGTTGACGGTAGTCAGTCCTGTACATCCAGAAAAAGCATTATCGCCAATGCTTGTTATAGAATCGGGGATTGTAATAGATGCCAGTCCACTACAATCCTGAAATGCAGAACTGCCAATGCTCGTAATGGAATTGGGTATTATTATTTCTGAAAGTTCTGTGCAATTATAAAATGTAGAATTTGGAATGACTGTTACTGTATTTGGAATTGTCAAAGACCCAGTCAGTCCGTCGCAACTGGCAAATGCTTGTGCGCCAATTTCATTTACAGAATTGGGAATAGTTATTTCTGAAAGGCCACTGCAACCATATAAAGCACTCTCGCCAATGCTCGTAACTGAACCCGGAATTGTTATTCCCGAAAGTGCGTCACAATTATAAAATGCATTGTCGCCAATCCTTGTAACCGAATAAGAGATAGTGTTATATTCAACCGTTTCCGGAATTTCAAGATTGCCTGTTGGATATGTAGTATAATACTCGTAGGAATTGTTTTCACTTGTTACTTCCACCGTATAAGGCTCTTCGTTGGAAGTAATATTATAGTACAAAGTCTGTCCTGTGCTGCACACGGAGGAAAAGTCGTATGCATTTGCGTAGTTTGCCATTAAAGTGGCAAAGAGCAATAGCATTAATATGTATATATTTTTCATTGTTTGTAGTTTACAACATCAAAACACGACAAAAATAATGTATTGGCGTAAGAATACAAAATGTATATGGAATTTTTTGTGTCAGAATCACGGATCTTCCCCTTCGGCATTATTTTTGTAATGCAAGTCGGCTGTTCAAAAGATTAAGTTTTTTTTATAAGTTTTAATGGTAGCGGTAAAAATATAATATCTATCTTTGCAAGCAAATTATTTAAATTAGTAACAACAAATAAATTTATTTTGAATATGAAGACTATAGTTAAAATTTTATGCGTTGTAATGGCATTGTTGGTGTCGTTTGCAGTTAGCGCACAGAAGAAAGAAAAGACTTTTGCAGGAAGTATCAAGTATGCAATTACTTACGAAGACCTTGATCCGCAGTACAAGGGTCAGGTTCCAACCGAGATGATTACATACGTAAAGGATAGTAAGGTAAGAATGGATCAGGTTTCCCCGATGTACACAATGTCGGCTATAACACTCGAGGATGGTAGCGCAATTGTTCTTTTTGATGTTATGGGTCAGAAACTTGCAATGCAGCAGTCGAAGGAGGACATTGAAAAGGCAAAGGCAGAAGCAAAGGAATCGGGCGATTTGAAAGAAAGTGAACCGGAAGTAAAGGCTACTGATGAAGTTAAGACAATCGCTGGTTACAAATGCACAAAGTACGAAGTTACAACTGATGGCGAAACAATGGAAGTTTTTGTAACCGAAGACATACCTATGCCAGCAATTTACCATGAAAATTCGCAGGTTAAGGGTATAAAGGGCGTTCCTATGCAGTACTCGATGAACACCCAGGGCATGAACATGACAATGACCGCAAAGGAAGTTAAGAAAGGCGGCGTAAACAACTCGATGTTTATGATTACCGACGACTACCAGAAGGTAACTGCAGAAGAGTTCTCGAAGATGCTCGGCGGCGGTATGTAGAAAATATTTTAAGGCAAAAAAATCCTCGAAAGGGGATTTTTTTGCTTGTTATGGAATGAAAGAATGAATTGAATGTTTGGCAAATCGAAGAAAAAGAACAAAGTAGAAGCCGATAGTCCAAAGGACGAGGGCAAGGCAAAAAAGCCTGATACCAAGAAAAAAGGCAAGGAAGCCGACAATGATGACGAATCGAAGGTAAAACGCTCTGACCAGATAAAAATCAGCGTTGGCGTTTTACTTTTGGCGTTTGTTATAATAATGGTGGTGTCGTTCATTTCCTATTTCTTTACATGGGAAAGCGACCAGTCGTTGTCTAATTACGGATTTTTTGAGGCTTTGTTCAATTCCGACATACAAGTTGAAAACAAGGCTGGAAAATTAGGAGCCATAGTCGCCAATTTCTTTATTCGCGACACATTCGGCATAGCTTCGTTTGCAATAGTGGCAATGCTTGTTGTAATAAGTCTTAAGCTGTTAAGAATTAGAAAGGTGCGCATATTGCCGTTCATCATAAAGAGCTCTGTGATAATGCTTTGGTTCAGCATTGCATTTGCTTCGATTTTTAAGGACAGTTTGTTTATGCTCGGCGGCAAGCATGGGTATTTCCTTTTCAATGGTATGTGCAATTTGGTAGGAGGAATTGGGGCATACTCCATTATTATTGTACTCGCGCTGTTTATAGTGGTATTTTGTTTCGAGAATTCCGTTGTGGGGATAAAGAAAATTTTGGAACGGATTTCTGCATTCAGAATTAAGGACATAAAGGATAAACTTGGAGAAGAGGAAAATCCCGCAGATACGCAGAAGCCAATCGACTCGACAAAGCCAATCGATCCGATACTGCCAATTGAAAATCCACAAGAACCCGCAGAAGAACCAGTAGCAGACGAACCGCCTGTCGCTGTTGACGACGAGGAAACTTCCAACACAATAGAACTTGAGCATGACGGTGCAGGCAACCCAAGAAAAAAGGAAAATCCAGTCGGTGGCCTTGACCTTGAAATAAATACAGGCGGTGAGGAACAAAATATCGATGCGCCTGCCGATGACATGATCGAAGATTTGGAAAATGAGGATTTGCAAGAACCCAAAGATGATAATGGTGAAGTCAATCTTGACATAACCAAAGCCGAGGAGGAGCCGCAGGTTGATCCCGAGGACTGGACTCAGCTTCCCGATTACGATCCGACCAAGGATTTGGAGTTCTACAAGTTCCCGACTGCCGATTTGCTACCAGAATTCCATCCCAAAGGCCAACTTTCGGAGGAGGAACTTACAAAGCAGCTTAATGCGAACAAAGATCGTATTGTTCAGACACTTAACGATTATAATATTCAGATCGCAAAGATTTCGGCAACAGTCGGTCCAACGGTAACGCTTTACGAAATAGTGCCGGCTCCGGGTGTAAAAATCTCGAAGATAAAGAATTTGGAGGACGACATTGCATTGAGTCTTGCAGCTTTGGGAATCCGTATCATTGCGCCTATCCCCGGCAAGGGAACCATAGGTATCGAAGTTCCGAATCCAAATCCCGAAACAGTGTCAATGAGGTCGGTGATAATTTCAAAGAAATTCCAGGAATCGAAATACGACTTGCCAGTGGCTCTAGGAAAGACAATCACCAACGAAACCTATGTCTTCAATCTTGCCAAAACCCCGCATTTGCTTGTGGCTGGTGCAACAGGACAAGGAAAGTCGGTGGGTGTCAACGCAATTATAGCATCGTTGCTGTACAAGAAGCATCCTTCCCAACTGAAATTTGTGCTAGTTGACCCCAAGATGGTGGAACTTTCGATTTACAAGGCAATCGAAAAGCATTATCTGGCAAAACTTCCGGGCAACAATCCTTCAATCATCACAGATGTGTCGAAAGTTACCGAAGCCATGAATTCGCTATGTATTCTTATGGATGAGCGTTACGAGCTTCTTATGAAGGCTGGTTGCCGTAACATCAACGAGTACAACGACAAGTTCATTAAGCGCAAGCTGAATCCCGAGAAGGGTCACTACTACATGTTCTACATAGTGGTGATAATTGATGAGTTTGCCGACATTATTGTTCAGGAAGGCCGTCAGGTTGAAACCCCTATTTCGCGTTTGGCAGCAAAGGCGCGTGCAATAGGAATACACTTGATTGTAGCAACTCAGCGTCCTTCCACGAATGTAATTACTGGTGTTATCAAGGCAAACTTTCCATCGCGAATAGCGTTCAAGGTTACAAACTATATCGATTCCAAGACCATTCTCGACCAGACTGGCGCAAACCAGCTTATCGGACGAGGTGATCTGCTTATTTCGTACGGCGGTGAGATTACGCGTGTACAGTGTGCGTTCATTGATACGCCTGAAGTACAAAGTCTTGTTGATTTCATCAGTGCACAACAAGGTTATCCGTGCGTGTATGAGTTGCCTGAAGTCAAGGGCGAAGGCGGTGAAGGCGGCGATAGCGGAGCAACTCTCGACCCGAACAACCGTGATCCGTTGTTTGACGAGGCGGCAAGGCTTATTTGCGAATCGCAGCAGGGTTCAACATCAATGCTTCAGCGTAAGTTCAGCATCGGCTACAATAGGGCAGGAAAGATAATAGACCAGCTCGAAGCGGCGGGTATTGTCGGACCATACGAAGGCAGCAAGGCACGGCAGGTGCTTTACGATATTACATCTTTGGAACGATATTTGGAAGTGCTGCACGGAAATAATTAGTAGAATTTAAAAATTTTGAATATGAAAAAGGTTACATTGTTGATTATAAGTTTGTTCGCTACTATTATGTTAGTGGCTCAAGGTTCCGTTCCTCAGATGGAAATACTTGACCAAGTAGCTGCCAAGACCGAAAAATATGTCGGCTTGAAAATTGATTTTACAATGTATGTAGAAAATTTGCACACAGCAAAACGCGATTCGTACAAAGGTAATGCAATTTACAAGTCTGGCTTGTACAAGATGGACATTATGGGTCAGGTGGTATATTCCGATGGAAAGACAAACTGGACTTATTTGAAGGATGCCGAGGAGATTAACATTACAAATAACGGAGAGAATGAAGCTTTCATGACAAATCCTCAGGCAATCCTCAAGGACTACAAGTCGAAATTCAAGGTAAATTTCATCTCCGATAAGTTTGAGAAAAACAGAGCTTTGCTTGAGTTTGACTTTTTCCCGAAGCAAATTGAAAACAAGAAGTATTCGAAGATTACGATTCGCATCGACAAGACCAAGAAGCAGATTTTCTCGGTTCGCTATGTAGGAAAGGACGGTGTAAACTATCTGATTGAGATTGACAAAATGCTCGAAAACCCGACAATAGCCGATACCGAAGTTAAGTTCAATAAGGCATCATATCCCGATGCAGAAATAATTGACATGAGATAATGCACAGCATAAACATCAAAGGTAAGCTTTATGACTTTTCAAATCCCCGCATTATGGGGATTTTGAATTTTACGCCCGACTCATTCAATCCAGCAAGCCGTGTAGTTGACAATGGAGAAATCAAGGAGCGCATCGAAAAAATGTTTGCTGATGGTGCCGACATGATTGACTTTGGTGGAATGTCAACGCGTCCGAACTGCGAGGTAATTTCTGCCGATGAGGAATGGCGTAGGCTTGTGCCGGCATTGGAGATTGTTGCAAAACATTTTTCCGACCGTATTTTCTCGCTCGATACTTTCCGTGCCGAGATTGCTCGTCGCGCAGTAGTTGATTATGGGATTTCCATTATAAACGACATCAGTGCTGGTGATGCCGACCCAAAAATGTTCGATGTCGTTGCCGACACGCATGCACCGTATATTATTATGCACGGAGCGCCAGATCCTACAGCATTGCATACCAGTACCGAATACAAATCGTTTATGAACGAGATTTTGCACTTCTTTTCCGAAAAGGTAAACCGGTTGCATTCGCTTGGCGTGTCCGACATTATTGTTGACCCTGGTTTTGGCTTTTCAAAAACTGTTGACCAGAATTACGTGCTAATGGAGCATCTTGGCGACTTTGATATTTTTGAATTGCCCTTGCTGGTGGGGATTTCGCGCAAGTCGATGCTTTGGCGGTATCTGAATATTACAGTGGAACAGTCGCTCAACGGAACAACCGTACTCAATACAATTGCATTGACAAAAGGAGCTAACATTCTTCGCGTACACGATGTCATCGAAGCCGTTGAGGCGCTGAAGATTTGCGAAAAGCTGAATTTGTGTAGGTAGGCTGACAGGCTCAAAGGCACAAAGCCAGAATGTCTTTTAGATTTCTAGTCTTTTCATTTTTGCTTTTTCTTACAAATCCTAAAACAAGTTCTGTGTGACGACACAAGGTGGAAAAATTATTAATTGTCCATTATTAATTATCCATTAAAAAATCGTACTTCGTAAATCCAAAATTTCTCATTATCTTTGCCTTTTCTGCTCATGAGTCAGTTTCGCGAAATATTGCTGAAATACTGGGGGTACGATGCTTTTCGTTATCCGCAGGAGGAGATTATCAAATCGGTTTCGGAGGGGAAAGATACGCTTGGACTGATGCCTACAGGAGGAGGCAAGTCGATAACTTTTCAGGTGTTCAGCATGGCGAATAGCGGTATATGCCTTGTCATAACTCCGTTAATTGCACTAATGAAAGACCAGGTGGCAAATTTGCAGAAACGCGGAATCAAGGCTGTTGCCATTTATTCGGGAATGACTCAGCATGAAATTGAGGTGGCAGTTGACAATGCAACATACGGTGACTATAAGTTCCTGTATCTTTCTCCTGAGCGACTGAAGAACTATTATTTCCGCGAGAGGCTCAAGGCAATGCATGTTAATTTGATAACGGTTGACGAGGCGCATTGTATTTCGCAGTGGGGCTACGATTTCCGTCCGCCTTACCTTGAAATTGCCGAAATTCGCGAGATTCTTCCCGATGTGCCTGTGCTTGCTCTTACAGCAACGGCAACTCCAGAAGTTGTGGATGATATTCAGGACAGGTTGAAATTTCCCGTGCACAATGTTTTTCAGAAGAGTTTCGAGCGGAAAAATCTTGTTTACTATGTGATTAACACCGAGGACAAGGTGCGAAAACTTTTGTATATAGTAAACAAGGTGCAAGGTTCCGGGGTTTTCTATGTTCGCAACCGCAAGAAGACGCGCGAGTATGCCTTGTTGCTTCAACAGAATGGAATTTCGGCAGATTTTTACCATGCGGGATTGTCGGCGCAGGAGCGTTCCGAAAAACAGGAGGCTTGGCAGAAGAATCAGATTCGCATAATGGTGTGTACCAATGCATTCGGCATGGGAATCGACAAGCCCGATGTGCGCTTGGTCATTCACCTTGACTTGCCCGATTCGCCTGAAGCTTATTTTCAGGAGGCAGGGCGCGCAGGCAGGGACGGCAAGAAGGCTTACGCTTTTCTGCTTACCAATAATGCTGACAAAGCGCAGGTGAAGAAAAATATAACAACCTCTTTTCCCGAGTTGTCAAAGGTGAAGGAAGTTTATTCGGAAGTGTGCAGTTATCTAGGAATACCATACGAATGTGGCGCAAATCAGGATGTTCCATTCGATATATTCAATTTTTCTGCACATTCGCACATAGATGTACTTACCGTGCATAATTGCCTGAAAACCTTGGAATTTGCTGGTTTTCTTGAATATACGGAAGATACCAATACGGTTTCGAGGGTAATGTTTGAAGTCCGTCGCGACGACTTGTACAAATTCCAGATAGAGAACAAGAATCTTGATGAGTTCATAAAGCTGATACTGAGAATGTACACTGGACTTTTCACCGATTTTGTAAATGTAAGCGAGGAGTACATTGCAAAGAAAGCTGGCATATCGGAACAGTCGGTTTATGAGTACCTGAAGGCGCTTGCAAAACAGGGAATAATCAGTTATATTCCTAAGACAAACAGACCGTTGATACGCTTGCTTATGGAAAGACATCGCGAGAATGACATGTTTTTCGATATGCAGGCTCTTAAGTCACGCAAGGACAGGGTGGTGTCGAAGATGGAGGTTATGCTTCGTTACGCTACTAGTGATAACAAGTGTCGCAGTCAGCAGTTGTTGGCATATTTTGGCGAGACAGATGTTGACAGGTGTGGAGAATGTGATGTATGCCAGCGGCGTAACGAATTGGGTTTGAGCAAATACGAGTTCGACATTGTGCTGGAAAAAGTAAAACGCATTGTGAATGAATCCCCGTGTCTTTACAACGAATTGATAGATAAGGTTGGTGAGGATGAAAACAAAACTATAAATGTCATAAAGTGGCTATTTGACAATCAAAAGGTATTGTATAACAGTGAACGAAAAATAATTTGGCATAAATGATAGAGAATATGAAAAGATTGATGTTTATATTGGTGATTGTGCTTCCTGCATTTATTATAGGCATAACGAGTTGTGGTCCGAGCAAGACCGATCTTGAATGGGAAAGTGTTTTGAAGGGATATTGGAAGCCATTAAATGAGGAAACAGGTGAACTATGCACTTCTGTTCCGTATTATCATTTTGGAGATAGCGCAAATGGTTCATCGAAATACTACAAATACGATTATACAGATACGATGAAGTGGGAGATTCGTCGCAAGCAGATGAATGTTTACTACGAAAAGGCTGTTGATGGATATTATATCGGATACAACCAGTATAATAGTCGTTCGCTGATGCATATCCGTTCCGTGTCAGAAAACGAGGTGTTGATGTCGCAGTTGTACAATAGCGGAGTGCAATCCGATTATAAGTTAGTGCGCATAACACCAGAGGAATATTATTCCGTTTACACTGGAACAGTTGTGGATACAAGCGGTAATAGTGGTAGTCATCCTATTTACAATACATTTTAAGGAAAACAAAAACATATTGAAAATGAATATTTTGGTATTAGGTTCGGGCGGTAGGGAACATGCATTGACATGGAAGATTGCATCAAGTCCCAAGGTGGAAAAGTTATATGTTGCGCCTGGAAATCCCGGGACAAGTACAATAGCCGAAAATGTTGCAATTAAGGCTGATGACTTTGATGCGATAGCAGATTTTGTCCGCAAGGCAAATATAAATATGGTCGTAGTTGGTCCAGAAGACCCTTTGGTAAAAGGTATTGTTGATTATTTTGCATCGAAACCAGAATTTGCAGAACTTATGGTTATTGGACCCGACAAATTTTCGGCACAGCTCGAAGGCAGTAAGGAGTTTGCAAAGAAGTTCATGATGAAATATGGCATTCCAACGGCAGGATTCCTTTCTGTAACATCCGAAAATATTTCAGAGGGAGAGCGATTCCTTGAGTCGGTAAATCCGCCTTATGTGCTTAAGGCTGATGGCCTTGCTGCAGGCAAGGGCGTGCTTATAATTGACAATATAGATGAGGCAAAGCGTGAACTGAGAAATATCCTTGGTGGAAAATTCGGCAACGCAGGCAACAAGGTTGTGCTTGAGCAATATCTTGATGGCATTGAGTGTTCTGTCTTTGCCATAACAGATGGCAGTTCGTATGTGCTGTTGCCAGAGGCAAAGGACTACAAGCGTATTGGCGAGGGAAATACAGGATTGAATACAGGTGGTATGGGGTCGGTTTCGCCAGTGCCATTCTACAATGATGAATTCGCAAAAAAGGTTGAAGAAAGAATTGTAAAGCCAACGATTGATGGTATTAATGCTGAAGGCATGGACTATCGGGGATTTGTTTTCTTTGGTCTGATGAATGTGGATGGCAATCCGTATGTGATTGAATATAATGTCCGTATGGGCGACCCTGAAACCGAATCGGTTATGCTTCGCATAAAGTCCGATTTGGTGGAATTGCTTGAAGCCGCAGCAAAACGCAAGCTTTCTGGTATGACAGTAGAATTTGATGTGCGTTCCGCAGCAACTGTTATGATGGTGTCGGGCGGTTACCCCGAGGCATACGAGAAAGGAAAGGTAATTCGCGGTTTGGATGCTGTTAAGTCGAGCGTTTGCTTCCATGCAGGAACAAAGATGTCGGGTGATGATGTTGTTACATCGGGAGGTCGTGTGATTGCATTAAGCAGTTATGGCGATACAATTTTTGACGCGCTTAAGACATCGTATGCATCGGCTGGATGCATTTCGTTTGACAAGTGCTATTATCGCACCGACTTAGGTTCTGACTTGAAATAGGTAATATTAGATGCTAAAACTGCTGAAATCGAATAATCCTGTCAACTATCTGCTGATATTTTTAATCATGTCGGCATTGTGGGCGTACAAGTTCATTGAAATGCCAACTGCTGTAGATACAGGTGGAATGCATTCGTATTTCTTCAGGTTTCTGTACGAGGGAGCACTTTATCAGTACATTTATACGGCACTTGCCTTTATGTTGGCTTTTGCGTTTGCATGTTATGCCTCGAAGGTAAATTTCCGTTATCAGATTGTGGAGTCTGGCTATCAGTTGCCGTCATTGTTTTTTGCCTTATTAACTGGAAGCATAATAAATGCGCAAAGATGCATTCCTGAAATGGTCGGGGCTTTGTTTTTGGCGTTGGCAGTGCTTAGGATTTTCGGCATGTACAACAAGCACGAAGATTTGCCAAGAAGTCTTGATGTGGGGCTAATGTTCGGACTTTCACTAATATTTGCCTACAAGTACATTGTGCTTTTGCCTGCGATTATTGTTGTTGTCGTCATTGTTAAGCCATTGTCGTGGCGCGATTTGTTTTCCATGTTCGTGGCAATGGTATTTGTCGTTGGCGTTGCCTTTTGTCTGGTATGGCTGTATGGCGACTGGGATGGACTTTTGTCCTCAATAAAGTCGGAAGCGCTGAAGATGGTGATTGGCGAAAAATACAATTATCTAAACTATTTCTTTGAACTTCCTGTGATTTTCGCAGCCTTGGTTTCCGTGCTCTCGCTGTTTGTCCTGAAAGTTTTCCGAAAGACCGCCGAAATGAAATATTATCATTCCATGTTGTTTCTTATGGCGTATGCGGGACTATTCATGCTTTCGCCATTTTCGTCAAACGAATCGGTATGGCTTATGTATTTCCCATTGTGCTATTTGCTTTCGAATATTATTGTTAACTCTCGCAGAATGTTTATTCAGCGTATTGTATTTTATGGATTGATAATCTGTATAGTTGTATCCCAGATACTGCAGGTTATGTATTTCGACATGATTTTTTAGGATATGAATACACAAGAATATTATCTGGATTATTTCAAGACAAGACTTTCTCGTTTTTTGGATGAGGTAAAAAGTGAACCGAAGTATCTATACGAACCAGTGAAATATGCTTTGTCGGCAGGCGGAAAACGGATTCGTCCGGTTTTGTGCCTTATGTCGGCAGAAATGTTTGGCGTAAAGGCCGAAATGGCTGTTGATGCTGCACTCGGCTTGGAGGTTTTCCATAATTTCACTTTGCTTCACGATGATATAATGGACAAGTCGGACATGAGGCGAGGTCGTCCAACAGTGCATAAGAAGTGGACAGAAAATATTGCTATCCTTTCGGGCGATCTTATGTCGCTAGTGGCTTGCCGTTGTGCATCAAAGACGGAGATAAACAGTAAGGCAGTTCTTGATACATTCCTGCAGACAGCGATTGAGATATGCGAAGGTCAGCAGTACGACATGGATTTTGAAACCGATGATAATGTTACCGTTGATGACTACATGAAGATGATAAACCTAAAAACCGCTGTATTGCTTGCAGGAAGCCTGAAGATTGGCGCACTCATTGCTAATGCATCGCAGGCAGATTGCGAGAATATTTACGAGTATGGCAGGTATGCGGGACTTGCATTTCAATTGCAGGACGATTTGCTCGATACATACGGTGATGCGAAGGTTTTTGGTAAACCTATTGGAGGTGACATTGCGGAGAACAAGAAGACATTTTTGCTAATCAACGCCATGAATTTAGCGACAGGCAATGCAAAGTCGGAACTATTGTCATGGCTCTCGAAGGAAGATTTTGACAGAACCGAAAAATATAATGCGGTAAAATCAATATATGACAGTATGAAAATCAAAGATCTGACAGTTGCGAAGATTGATGAGTGCTATGCTATCGCCGATAGTTATTTGCAAAAAGTCAGTTTGCCAGAATCGCAGAAAAATGTACTTCGGTCGTATATGGATTCGATGAGGTCGAGGAACTATTAAGGCATTATTTCCCGTATTCAGTTGGTTCTTCAGCGGCAATTCTGATTTCCGATTCTTGTGGAATGTCGTAGGTACTAGGTGCGGGTGACAATTTTCGGTGCAGGCGTTCTGCAATCTTGTCGGCTACGGCTTCTTCGGCGTGGGCATGGTTTAGTTCGCATTCCCATACAACAATGACTTCCCAGCCCAATTCTCCTAGTTTCCAGTAATTTTCCAAGTCGCGTTGGCGGTTGCGTTTGATTTTGTTTTGCCAGAATTCGGTGTTTGTCTTTGGCATTGTGGCGATTTTGCAGTCGGGGTGGTGGTGCCAGAAGCAACCGTTCACGAATATGACCGTGCCATATTTCCGCAGGACGATGTCGGGTGTTCCGGGAAGTCGCTTGTCGTTTGTGCGATAGCGGAATCCTCTTGCAAACAAAGCCTTGCGTAGCTTTACTTCGGGCTTCGTATTTTTCGAGCGGATTTTCGACATAATGTCGGAGCGTTTCTCGGTGCTGAAAATGTCGGTCATGGGGAGGTTCGGAGGTTTATGGTTTGGGACGATGCATGCATCGTCCGTATTTATGATTGAAAGGCAATAAATCCATTATTCATTTTATAAGTTTCTTCTTTCACCCATTCTGCCCATTCGGTTGGAGTTTTGGATTTGTCGAAGGTGGTGTAGGGGATAGGCTTGCCAATTGTAAGAGAGATTGTCTGTCCGCGTTGCTTGAACATTTCATCCACTAGGAAAAGCATTTCTATGTTGAACTTTATCTTCAAGCGTTTGCGCCAGTTGGCAAGGCGGTAGAAAAAGTTCGAGTTTCGCCCGTCAATGTAAATAGGGATTATGTCGCGCTGGTATTCTACTGCTTTGTTTATGAAGTTTTTCTGCCATTGCAGGTCAACGATTTTACCTTTGATTTTTCGAGAGCATAGTCCGGCTGGGAAATACAAAACCTGTTTGTCGGATGCGTAAAGTGCGTTCAGTTGCTCGGCGTTGCTGCGCGACTGTTTGCCAACTTTGTTTATTGGAATGAATACAGGGCGGAGAGGTTCCATTGCCATAAGAAGGTCGTTTACAACAAACATGAAGTCGCTGAATTTCTCATCGATTGTCTGCATCATGACAAGGCTCTCGAGTCCGCCAAGCGGATGGTTGGCAACGAAAATGAAGCGACCATTGGAGGGTATGTTTTCCAATCCTGTGACCTTGCGTTTTAGTTCGAGGCATTTTACTCCGATGTTCACAAAGTCGATTCCAGTTGCGCCATTTGCTATGGTAAGTATTTCATTCACATCGTTTTCATGGACAATCCGCCTAAGAATATTTACAACGAATCGTGGTATTTTCTTTGCCAATTTCGGACTTTTTGCCCTGATGATTTCGGCAACATCAACTCTCATCGGTTTGTTTTCGGACATACATGCATTTGTTTGTCGGCAAAGATAATTCAATTTGTGATTACTGCGAAAGAGAAAACCGTTTTGGCTATTGCATGGCTTCCGTATAATAGGTTTCGCATTGTTCAACACTAACGCCTATCTGCGTTATTATGTCGTTGACGAGGTCGCAGACGAAGAGCGAGTGCGTGTCGAAGATGAACATGTTGGTATATTTTGTTGCGTTGCCTTTCTGAATGTCGATCGTGTAGTCCATTGTCTGCGTGGCATATTCGAGCGAAAGTCCGTCTTTCGAGAATACGAACAGTCCAAATTCGTTGAAACAACCGTAGAATCCATTGGCGACCTTGCTGACCTTGCTTTCGATTATGCGTTTCAGTGGAATTGCCAGCGACCAGAATTCCTTTTCAATATGACCCATTATTCGGCGGTGGATACCATAGCTGTAACCGAACTTTCTGATTCGTTCGATGTCGCTGTCGGAAATGTCATCGTTGCCCGACATGTCGGTTATGAGCGAAATGGCATCATCGCGCCCAGTTACCATTGCACGCGTCACCTCTATGCCTATTCCAGCATCGCAATCCTGTAGGTCGGGGCGGTCGCGGTTGACAAGGTTTGCGTACTTGTTGCCAAGTAAATCGACTAGCACAATCTTGGCGTAACGCTCGAAAAATGTTGTGTCGAATTTCGGCAGTTGCGATATTATTCTTGTTTCGTTCATAGGTGCAAAAGTAGGAAATATTTGCGTGGATTAATGAATGGTTGTCAGAGATTTTCAATAATATTTGTCATAGTATAGTTGTTTCTGCAAATATTTTTTCACCATTCCCATAAAATATTTATTTTTGCATTTAGAAAAAATATGTTTTTAACCTTAAAGTAATATAAGATGAAAAAGAGTGTATTCTTAATGATTTTAGCAGCTGTATTTGCATTTGCATCATGCGGTTCGATGTCGAATGTTTCTTCAACGGATTCTACAGCCAAGACAATGGGTACTTCATGCGGTTCTGCTTTGGCAAGCCTTTACAAGTCATACAAGGCTGCTGGCAATAAGCTTAATATGAATGATGGTACGGTTCTAACAAGTGCTATAGCACTATCGACAAGCATTTCTGGTTTGAAACAGAACGCAAATAATTCCACCTATCGCAAGTCGTATATCGCTGGTATGGTTTTAGGTTCATCTGGATTGCTTTCAGAAACAAAGGCGGGTCCTGTATATGACGGATTGGTTAACTCCGCAAATGCGTTGTCTGGAATCAATACATCATCGAGTGCATCAACATTGACAACAACAGCTAATGCACTTACTACAATCCTCGGATTATTCTAATTTTGCAGTATGAAAATAAAAATGGGCGAAAATAATCGCCCATTTTTTATTTTTTACCAGTATGTCCGAATCCACCAGCACCCCGTTCTGTTTCGTTGAGTTCCTCCACCTGAATCCATTCGGCTTGCTCGTGACGGGCAATTACCATCTGGCATATACGCTCGCCGTGTTCGATAGTGAAGTTTTCATTTGATAAGTTCACAAGTATTACGCCTATTTCGCCGCGGTAGTCGGCATCAATGGTGCCGGGAGTGTTGAGTACTGTGATTCCATGTTTCAATGCAAGGCCACTACGAGGACGAATCTGTGCTTCGTAGCCTTCGGGCAGTTCGATGAAAAGACCTGTTGGAATAAGCTTTCGCTCCATAGGCTTCAATGTTACTGCTTCGGTAAGGTTTGCACGAAGGTCGATGCCTGCCGACTGCGGTGTGGCGTATTGTGGCAAAGCATTTGTCGATTTGTTTACTATTCTAATTTTCATGGTATTATCGTTTTAAAATTTTTCTTTTAATTCCCGAAACAACTCCTTTTACCAATGTACGTTCGTTGTATGCAACTACTGCGATATATACAAGCAAAAGTAACGTGTTGACAATAATTGAGATAACAGTGCTTTCAGGGTACAGGAATTCTTTCATGTACTTGCTGGCAAGGAATATTCCGACGGCAAGTGCAAAATATCCGAGAATCGGCATAAGTTTGTATGGCACAGGATTGTACTTCTGTCCGAGTATGTACGACATTACCATGCAAACTCCGTATCCTGCGAACCCAGCCCATGCGCAGGCCATATATCCAATCTTAGGCACAAGCAGGAAGTTCATGGCAAGCAGTACTATGCATCCAGTTCCAGAAATAATTGCACCCCACCAAGTCTTGTCGCTTAGTTTGTACCAGAACGACAGGTTGAAGTAAATGCCCATGAAAATTTCCGCCAGCATTACAATCGGAACGGCAGCAAGACCTTCCCAGTAGTCGCTGCTGATGATGTATCTGAGGATGTCGATGTATGCCATCACAGCCACAAAAGCCAGTAGGGTGAATATGACAAAGTATTTCATGACTTTAGCCTGCGTATCCTTGCTTTTTTTCGCTTCCTCGCGGTTTTCACCAAAGACAAACGGTTCGTATGCGTAGCGGAAAGCCTGGGTTATCATTGCCATAATCATTGCAATTTTTACGCATGCACCGTATATTCCAAGCTGGGTGTCGCCTTCCTGCCCTGGAACTATGAAGCGGTAGCAAATCTTGTCGGCAACCTGGTTAATGATACCCGCGATTCCAAGTAGCAACAGCGGCCAAGTGTATTTCAGCATTTGCTTCATCATCTGGCGGTCGAAACCGTGGCGCAGGTTTTTCAGTTCGGGGAGGAACCCCAATGTCACAAGCGAGGTGCTTATAAGGTTAACAACGAAAATGTAGCCTACCTGATAGCTTGGGTCGTACCAGCCCATCAGCGACGGACAGCTTTGATAAATTTTGGGAGCAAGCAGGAAGATGAACAAGTTCATGCCAATGTTCATGAAAATGAACAGCAGTTTGAGGGCGGCGAACTTTATTGGTCGTTTCTGGTAACGCAGGAACGAGAATAGTATTGCTTGGAAAGCGTCTATTGCCACCACTATCGCCATCATTTCGATGTATTCAGGATGATCGGCATAACCGACAGCGTCAGCTATGAATGGAAGCAACACCGAGCACAGCGCCACAAATATCAGCGAAACGGCTCCTACCGAAATCAGTGAAGTGGAAAATGCCTTCATCGGATTCACGCCTTCCTTGTTGGCAAAGCGGAAAAAGGTAGTTTCCATTCCGAATGTAAGAATTACAAGTATAAGCGCCACATATGCGTATATGTTTGTAACCACTCCGTATCCGCCCGATTCGGCTGCAATTTTATAGGTATAGAGCGGAACCAGCAAGTAGTTGAGGAATCTGCCAATTATGCTGCTAAGCCCATATATTACGGTATCGCCAGCTAATCTTTTGAGTTTTCCCATAAATTATTCTTATGTTTTGACTATATGCAAAAAAGAACACAATCACCCAACTAAATGGATAATTATGCTCGACAAAAAACAATAAAACTATTATTACTATCTTCTTTTGTGTCTTGGTTCGTCAGAAACTGTGAGTTTCTTTCTGCCCTTAGCTCTTCTTCTTGCCAAAACCTTGCGTCCTTCAACGGTTGACATTCTTTCTCTGAAACCGTGTTTGTTTCTTCTTTTCCTCTGTGAAGGTTGAAATGTCCTTTTCATTGTCTATATATTTTTTATGTTTTACAATTAAATTTCCTTAAAAAACGGACTGCAAAAGTACTGCTAATTTTTTAATCCACAAAATTTTGTTCATATTTTTTATTTCGATTGGGTTGTGTTTGTAATATGTTGATTATTAGCTTGTTTTGTATTGTGTGTTCGGCTGTTAAGCGTTTTACATGAAATTTATTTCGGCATAAACGATAATTTTTCCTATGTTGTTACCGAATTGATTTAGGATTGCACAGGTTCTTTTCCAATAAAAAATTCATTATGCTATAACCGAAATTTTATTTAAATTTGCGAAAAATTTTAAAGCTATGGCAAGTAGAAAAGTATTAAAGAGAGACATTGATTACATGACAAGCGAACTTTTGTCGGATTGCGTATTGTATGTTGACTTGTATCCAGCACAGCCGACAGAGCCTGTTACCGAAATCATCAATGGTGTATTGCTCAAGAAGCAGGAAGTATTTTCAAAGATTAACACTCCAACCTCAAAGATGGAAAAGAAGGCAGTAAAGGAAAACTACAAGGGTTATATTTCCGAAATGCTTACCACCGTCAACGAAGGTTACGAAAAATTAAGCAAGCTTCCGCGCAAGTAATGCAGCGGATTATAAGTGTCGAAGGTGTCGGCGATGTTGTTGTGTCAAAGCGGCACAATTGCGTTCAGATTCGTTTGACCGTACATCCCGAAAAGGGCTTGCAAATGTCAATACCTTTCAGGGTCAGTTATGCTGACGCTGAAAGGTTTATTTTTAGCCATCGCGACTGGATTGCCGAAACCATGAAGGCACAACAGCAGAAAGGTGCAAGACGCAAATTCACTCCACAGTCGCATTTTACCTGCCGTAGCACAACGCTTAGATTTGAACCTACCGACAATCAGAAAAGAATCCTTTATGCCAAAGTCAACAACTTTGTGGTAACGGTATTCTACAATCCTCAACTTGTAGATTTTGAACTTGATACGGTGCAGAATTTTATAAAGAAGGTGCTTCTTGCATCTATGCGCAAGGAAGCAGAATCAATTCTTTATCCTCGTGTTAATGAGATTTCGCAAAAGACAGGACTGAAATTCCGCAAGGTTTCGATTGGTACGGCGCATACGCGCTGGGGAACATGCAGTTCGCGCGATGAAATCATCTTGTCGTGCCGTTTGCTTTTGCTTCCCGATTATCTTATTGATTTCATTATACTTCACGAACTTTGCCATATCGCTCACAAAAACCACGGCGCAAAGTTCCATGCCCTTCTCGACAAACTGTCTGACGGTATGGAGGATAAGTACGACAAGGAATTGAAGTCTTGGAACGGCAGGATATTGCCAGCCGAAAGTAGCAGTCATTTCGGAAGCCAGTCGTAACACGCGATACGATAGGGGAGCGTTGTGAAGACGGCTGTCCGTAATCTCAAACCAATCAAGAGCCGTCTGTCAATCATGGTATTAACGATTAAAAATCCTACTCCTGCACAAATGCATTTTATTATATAGGTATAGGAATGATGTGTGAATCACTCCGAATCCATATTTGCAGCTTCTCCTGAAATTTATGGAACTTGCTTCTTTGAAATATTTGGTAGGACAGGTGACTTCGGCAATTTCGTAGCCAGCATAGAAAATCTGTGCAAGCATCTGGTTGTCGAAGACAAAATCATCGGAATTTTGGTTGTAGTTGATTGCACGAAGCACCTCCGCCGAAAATGCGCGGTAACCTGTGTGGTATTCGGACAATTTC
This sequence comes from Bacteroidales bacterium, assembly GCA_017551515.1. Classification (GTDB taxonomy): domain Bacteria; phylum Bacteroidota; class Bacteroidia; order Bacteroidales; family ML635J-15; genus Bact-19. The sequence continues at coordinate 25,038 of JAFZLK010000029.1, forward strand.
TGGTGCATGAGCAGATTCTGCGTGAATGTCAGCATTCTGTTGAACCAGTACTTGTACAATGGCATTCCGCCTTTGCGTGCTCCGCGACCAAGTATTCTCGAGCCGAGTACAACTGGATAAACCTCGTTAGCAATTATGTATGACATCGACTCAATCAGCTTTGGTGTGTACTGGTAGTCGGGGTGGAGCATTATTACAATGTCGGCACCGAGTTCCAATGCTTTGTTGTAGCATGACTTCTGGTTTCCGCCGTAGCCTTTGTTTTTCTCGTGGACAATAATGTTCTTTATGCCAAGCCGTTTGCCGACTTCCACAGTGTTGTCGCGACTGAAGTCATCTACAAGAATCACATCGTCCACAATGTCGAAAGGAATTTCGTTGTAGGTCTTTTCCAAAGTCTGTTCGGCGTTGTATGCCGGAAGCACAACGACTATTTTCTTATTCTTTATCATTTTCCGCTTTTTTCTGTTTTAAACTTTCGCCCATAGCAATATACTCCTGTCCCTTTTGTGTGTCGCCAAGGTTCATGTATGTGTAACCGAGGTTGGTGTACGACAAGTCGTCATCCGGGTCAAGTTCTATTGCTTTTTCAAGTACAGGTATTGACTTAGCGTAGTTGCCCGAAATTCCGTATGCCACGCCCAAGTCCTTGTAGTAGGCTGCCGTCTTCTCGAAATCGCAGGTTTCAGCCTTTTCGAAGCATTGTATCGAGGCTTCCATGTTGCCCAGTTCGCGACCGTATATTACGCCTAGCACATAGTAGGCTTCACCGCAGTCGGGCTTTACCTTTATCATTTCGCCAAGCACATTGAGCAGTTCTGGAACGGTTGAGGTGGTGAGCTTGTTGCGCAACATTCCTGGAGTCTGCATAAGTACGACCTTGATGTTTGAATTAGCGATGTCGTGATTGGGATAGGCTTTGATTATCTTCATATATGAATCGATGGCGTTGGCAATGTCGCCAATTTCGAAATAGGCGTTGCCTAGAAGGTTCATTGCATCACTGTAAACTGCTGAAGAACTATGCTTCTTCGAGTCTCTTTTGCCGTCGCTTGAGTAGATTTCGTTCGATTTTTTCAGGTAGTTTATTGCTTCTTTGGTCAGTGCATCGTGTAGTTCCTTGTCGTTGTCCTTTACTTCCTTCGACTGTGCTCGTTCCAATGTTCGTCCGCCAGCGGCGCAGTTGCCTTTTGCCGACATAGAGGAGGTCTTTACATCGTGGCAGAAAAGTACGGTGTCGTTTTCCCAGTCGGCATTGCGGGTTATGGTTTTCAGCGAGAACAAAATCAGCACTATTACACCTACAACACCAGTAATGTATTTTGCCGTTGTGATGTTTTTTGTGAGTTTCGGTAGCACTTCAGCAAAGAACCATGCTATTAGCAGGCAAAATCCGATAGATGAGATGAAAACGAAACGCTCGTTCATCAGAGTGCCGACAGCGAAGAAAATGTTGCATACTGGCGCAAGTGGAATGAGGAAAAATAGAATCGAATACGAGGCTATGTCTTTCTTTTTAATCATTCCGTAAACTGCGTAGATTCCTAATGCTAAGTATATTACGAGCGAAAGCAGTGCAAGTCCGTCCGAAAGTTCTGTCTTTGGAATCTGCCACGGGTAGTAGTCGTAGGTGAGAGGGTGGGGGAAGAATAGTAGCTTGATGTACATCAGCAAAGTTACGAATATTGTGCCGTACCTTTCTGAGAAATTCATGTTGATGAACGGGTCGTTCATGAGTTCCTTTGTCTGTTCAGAATGTTCCCATCCGAGAACTATTCCGCGTACTGCCAGAAATGCTACCGATGCCACAGCAAGCGGAATCATAACCTTGCCGATTTCCTTCCATTTTGTATTGGTGAAATAATAGAGTGTCAGCGGAATGATAGCGAGGAACACAATTGCGTTTTCCTTCGAGAATAGTCCGCACAGCAGAGCAAGCCCCGAAAGCACAAGGTAGTACAATTTCTTATTGTCGATGTACTTTATCGACCACCATAGGGCGGCAAGAGAGCCAAGTAGTGTTAGAATTTCATCGCGACCTTTTATGTTTGCAACTACTTCGGTATGAATGGGATGGAAAGCAAATAGCAATGATGCGATGAACGGAATCGAGAACCACCACGATTTGTCTTTGCGAGGGAAAAGCCTAACAAGAATAATGTACAGAAGCACAACCGTAAGTGCGTAGTACACAGCATTCATCGCGTGGTTTATGGCAGGACAACCCTGTCCGACCAGAATACCGTTTTCATCATAGAAATCCTTACCGAAAAGTTCAATTTCGATGGCAAATGTTGCAAGCGACAGCGGACGGTAACGCCCGCCGGCGAGCAGTTTTTTCTCCTTGACAATCTGTTCTACCGTGTGTGTGCTGTCGTTGAAAACCCAGAAGCCAGTGAAGGTGTCGTACTTGAAGATGTCGCCAATTCCAGAAACACCGTCCTGTGTGAATGAGTTACGGATTAGCACCATTGAATCGTCAAGAGCGTAGTTGTTGCGCAAAGCATTGACATACAATGCAAGCGATACCGCCGCGAGAATTATTATCGGTATTATTCCAGCCTTTGCTTTGGGTGTTTCGACAAGCGGAGTTATTGGCGAGGCTACCTTTGCTTTATTTTCTGTTTTCCCTTTGTATTTCGGTTTCGACATATTCTGTCCCTATAAATTGAAATGCAAAAGTACAAAATTATTTTTGATTTACGATTCTAGATTTCTGTGGCTAACGCCGTTTCTATGCCTTCGGCGTTTCTATGTTTCTGTGGCTACGCCGTTTCTATGCCTTCGGCGTTTCTGCGCTTCGCGGTTTCTAAGTTTCTGTGGCTAACGCCCGTTTCTACGCTTCGCTGTTTCTAAAAAAGCGGAATGTCATCCAGAACTGCTCCCTGTGATGCGCTGAGCCAATGCCGAAGTGAGCTAAGTCGAAGAGCAGGTTCTGATTCCGTTTTTTTGTTTCTAGGTTACAATGGCTAACGTCCGTTTCTATGCATTGATTGTTTGTGGGCTTGAAGGCTCAAAGGCCTGAGGGCTTGAAGTCTTTTAGCCTTTTGGACTTTCTGCCTTTTTGCCTTTCTGCCTTTTTGCCTTTCAGCCCATTATTTATTACATACATCACAGATGCTGAAACAAGTTCAGCATGACACCGTGGGTGTGGATTGTTAATTGTCAATTATTAATTTTCCATTGTCAATTGTCCATTGTTAATTATCAATTATTCATTGTCCATTGCCTTTCATTTTCTTTTTTTCTTTGACTGAACGCAGACAGGACGAACGGAGAATCCTTGGCAAAAACCATTGCCCCCAATGCCACAACCATAGTACGGATCGAAGCTAAGATCCCATGCGACTCCAATACTATTCGGATTAGTATTGCGAAAATTCGACCAGTAATAACCTCCATAACCAGCACTATTGAGAGCAACACCACTTCGACTACCAGCAGCAGGCAAAAAAATGCTATTTCCATTGCTACGACTTGTAAATAACATTCCATTTACGCTATTCTGTACAGTCAAAGTCGTATCGCAATTGTCTATCAATTCCTGTATTTCGTTCTGCGTAGGCGTACGCCAGTTAATACTCCAGTTAAGTGTTGCAGCATCGTCATCTGCTTCCAATGTGGTAAGAGTATCGGTATAGCCCTCATAGCCATAACTTTCATCGCTGCAATACTTGGTTAGAGTTGTTAAACTTCCGTTGCAGTAACGATAAGTTGTCCAATCATAGCCTTCTTCATAACCATCAAGCCAAGTCGTATCAGTGTCGTTAGCAGAATAATGAGGCGTTGTTTCTCCCCAAGCATAATAGTTGCCGTAATCTTCGGGATTGGTTGCTCCTATATTGGAGTACGCCCACAGCAAGCCGCTCGGCAGACCAAGGTCGACATATCCGTAACCGTCCTTATAACCTGTAGGCTCGCTGTAGGAAGTTCCTTGTTGTCCTGAATTCGCTGTAGCAAACGACACCTCCTGACCGAAATCCCAGCCGTCTCTAATTGCAAATGCCTGATAGTAATATGTTGTACTAGCAGTAAGATTTGACACCTGATAGGAGAAACTGCCACCGGCAAAAGATTCAACCGTTATGGTATCATTATAAGTTCCCATATTCAATATAAAACCGCAGTAATGCACGCCACCTGTAGAAGTAACATAACCGTTCAAGGTTGCCGACGATTCTGTAATTTCGGTGGCAGATTCGGTATATACGCCAAATTCCTGTATCATCCCCATAATTCGGAACTGCCCGACACCACTTTCAATAGTGCCATCAGAAGTTTTTACATACGCTTTGTAATAATATGTTGTGTTAGGCTGAAGGTCGAAAAGCGCAAGCGAGAAGATTGCATCTGTTTGTCTGCACGGCATGGTGTCGGTAAGTTCGTTTTCGCTGAAGCCAAGCACAAAACCACATTCGTACACCTGCGAGTTTCCTGCGTAGTAAGCGTAAAGAGTAACTGTATCGCCGTTATAATACGGTTCGTCAATGTAAACTCCGTCAAGCGAAAACTTCATAGTCGCGAAAGAACTGTGTATAATTTTTTCTATGGTATCGTTATCGTTCATACGCAACATTGCAATTGCAACAACCGAATATTCTTCTTCGCCAAGTTCGCTCATATCAATTCGTCCGACAAACTTATTCGCATAACTATCTGTTATTTCAAAACCCATATAATCGGCATACTCAAACAACTCGTCAAAATCCAGACGCGAAAGAACCCGTTTTGACCAGAATCGTTTCTCCTCGTCAGTGAGCTGTCCTGGTCTCATTATGAATCCGAATGGCTCTATCTGATCCATGCCTTCAAGCACTTCGCCGTAAAGCAGAAAAGTCTCGCCATCAAATACGGGGTTGGCATTAAGCACAATGCGCGGATAACCCGCCTCGAGCACAATAGTAACATCAATCACAGGATTCTCTTCTGACAAATAAAGCAAGGCTGTAGGGTCGGTCATTCCCGAAACCGTGTCGCCCTGTATTACTGCCTGCACTCCAACCCAGAAGCCGACTTCGCGACGTGCATACAGGCAATCGAGTGCAGACGGGTCATTGTTGTAAAGCCCATCGCCATCAGTGTCGACAAAACGGCAGTTGTAACTAATTGTATCTTTTTCGCTGTAATAAATTGTCACTCGGGCATCAAAAGATTCCAAAGCACCCTTGTTCATTGTCTTGTAGCCTCGTTGCAGATTTAGGTTCAGCACACCAACATTTCCATAGTCCAGCGGATCCTTATGGCAGCCCATAAAGGCAACAACAGCAAGAATAAATATCGTCACTAACAGTAGTATTCTTCTCATAAACATCAATTTACATTATAGCATTTCAGTTGCTGATAGAAAATAAATTACAAACATAGTGAATTATTTGACATTCGGTATAAAATGCAACTGAAAATTTTAATTTTTATCGCGCAAAGCCATTGTTTTTCTCGCACAAGGCATTGCGCGACACAGATTATACATTATTAATGAGTACTATATACAAGTTGACAAAAATCAACATTCTATGACTCTTTCGGTCATTTACTTGCTTCGCTGCGTGAACTAAAGGTTTGGAAGGTATAATGAACCTGCGATACGGAACGAGGAGCAGTGTGAATTAACCTATCCGAAATCTCCTATTGTACTATACTAAAGGAGATTACTTCGTGAGGTTGCATGCAACGTTCCGCACAAGCGAACTCACACGACACGTTCCTTAGTCGGTTCGTTCTGCTTTGTGGAATGACTATGGGGATTAGAATAAAAACATACTATGTCTGTCAACACGTATATAGTTTCCTTATTAATTGTACAGATTAGCTTCGCTGAGCTGAAGATGCTGAAACAAGTTCAGCATGACACCGTGGGTGTGGATTGTCCATTGTCCATTGTCAATTGTTCATTATTCATTCCATTTAAAAATCTCTGCTATCACTTCTTCTTTCGGCATCACATACCCACTAAAAATTATCCCCATACGGAAAAGGTTGATTCTCAACGAATCAGGGACTCGCGACGAAATCTCTTTCCATGCACTGTACATGTCATGACTCCAGTTTATGTCGTCGATGATTATTATTGACTTTTTGTTGCTGTATCTTTTTGTAATGATGTCAAAATACCGGATTGTGGCTTCGCTAGTGTGGTTGCCGTCAATGAAAGCAAGGTCGAAATGCTTGTCCTTTAGTGCGTTGCATGCAAAAAGGTGATCGAAGTCATCATTTATGAAGTTTACATTGGCGATTTTGCGTTTTACAAATTCCGACTTGGCAAACTCGTAGGTTTCGGGGCAGCCCTCAATAGTCGTAACTTTTGCCTTAGCATTTGTCCGAGCCAAAAACATTGTGCCTATTCCAACAGATGTGCCTAGTTCGAGTATGCTTTTCACCTTGAAGGCATCGATAATTTTCTGGATGACACCGCCATAACGCACATCGGTAGACGACCTGCGGGCTATGTCCTTCACTTTCCGCATTCCGCTATTACCTGTGCCGAAATCCTTGACATTCAGCACTGTATTATCGGCGAGCATATTCAGGCGGTACTCGCAACAATCGATGTAACTGCTCATCTGGAACATTGAATCAAGGATGAACTCATTGAATATGTCGGGAAGTTTTTCGTTTTCCTTCGACCTTAGCAGATACGATATGTTGCCTGGCAGTTTCAAAATTTATTATTTTTGCGGTGGCAAAGTTAGAAAATTTCTTTGTCGCTGAGTATGGTTGCGGATTTTTTAGATACTGACATTACCTACATGAAGGGCGTTGGTCCCAAGCGTGCCGAAATCTTCAAAAAGGAGTTCGGCATCCGCACTTTCCGCGACCTGCTTTATTACTTTCCATACCGCTATGTTGACCGCAGTCGGTTCTATTCGGTGGCGGAACTAAATAAGGATTTGCCGTACATTCAGATAAAAGGGAAATTCATAGGTCTTGAACTGCAGAAAATCGGTGCCAACAAGAAAAAACTGGTCGGAACTTTCACCGACAACACTGGCGTGGTTGAAGTCGTTTGGTTTCAGGGCATTGACTGGATAAGCAAGAGCATCGACCGCAACAAGACATACATTTTGTTTGGCAAGCCGAGCGAATTTAGCGGTCGCATCAACATTATCCATCCCGAAATGGAGGAACTGTCGAAGTGGCAAAGCAAACCGCAGGTAACTCTTGCCCCACAGTACAGCACTACCGAGCAATCGAAGAACAATTACATAAACAGCAAGACTTTCCAGACTCTTATCGCATCTCTTATTCCAGACATACATGGCAGAGTAGGCGAAACGCTTCCACGACATATCATCCAGAAATACAATCTGATGGGACTGGAAAAAACGCTGTGCGAACTTCATTTCCCCGAAAATACCGAGATGCTTCGTCAGGCGCAGTACCGCATAAAGTTCGAGGAACTATTCATCATACAGCTAAACATACAAAGGGCTAAGTTGCATCGTCACAACACGGTTCGTGGGTTTATTTTTGACCGTAGCAAGGACAACTACATCAAAGAATGTTTCCACAAGAAAATTCCGTTCAAGATGACGGGAGCGCAAACCCGTGTGCTTCAGGAAATCCGTGCCGATGTTTGCAGTGGTCGCCAGATGAACCGCCTTTTGCAGGGCGATGTGGGAAGTGGAAAAACTCTTGTGGCACTGCTGACCATGCTCATGGCTGTCGATAATGGCTATCAGGCCTGTCTTATGGTGCCGACCGAGGTGCTTGCCCAGCAACATTACCGCTCGTTGTCGAAAATGCTTGATGGCATAGGCGTAAGTATTCGTCTGCTAACAGGTTCTACTCGGCAGCGCGAACGTAATGAAATCGATAATGGACTTCGCGATGGAAGCCTGAATATTTTGGTTGGAACTCATGCACTCATCGAGGAAACAGTGGTTTTCAAGAACTTGGGAATGGCTGTTATAGATGAGCAACATCGTTTCGGCGTAGAACAAAGAGCCAAGTTATGGAAGAAAAACCAGTTGCCACCGCATATTCTCGTAATGACCGCCACGCCAATTCCGCGCACACTCGCCATGACACTTTACGGCGATTTGGATGTCTCTGTAATCGATGAGCTTCCGAAAGGTCGTTCAAAGATTATCACAAAGCATTTCACCGATGCCTACCGACTGAAAGTCTATGGCTTCATGCGTCAGCAAATTCAAGAAGGACATCAAGTATATATTGTATATCCGCTAATTTCCGAATCGGAAAATGTGGATTTGAAGGATTTGGAGGATGGCTACGACCGCATTGTGCGCGAGTTTCCGATTCCGCAATATCATGTGGCTGTTGTCCACGGACGAATGAAACCCGACCAGAAAGAGTTGGGCATGAGGATGTTCGAAAAGAACGATGCTCAGATTATGGTTGCGACCACCGTGATTGAAGTTGGTGTGGATGTGCCGAATGCAACCGTTATGATTATCGAAAGTGCCGAGCGGTTTGGCTTGTCGCAGTTGCACCAGTTGCGAGGCAGGGTCGGACGAGGAAGTTCGCAGTCGTATTGCATACTAATGACCAAGCCCAATCTTTCCGAGAATGCCTACAGCCGCATATCCACTATGGTCAACAGCACCGATGGATTCGAGATTTCCGAAACCGACCTCAAGTTGCGTGGTCCGGGCGACATGGAAGGCAAACAGCAGAGCGGATTTGCCATTGACCTTAAGATGGCAAGCCTCAGTCAGGACGGACAACTCATCCAGTATGTTCGTGATATTGCCAACGAAATCCTTGCTGACGATCCAGACCTCACCAAACCCGAAAACGAACTTTTGCAAATTGCACTGAGGAATTTTAACAAGAATAAGGTGGATTATGGGAATATAAGCTAATGGGAATCGCTTCGCTTCTGTCTGTTTACGGGGATTATGCTACTAGGGAAAAATGGGCAAAAAGGCTAACAGGCTGAAAGGCTAAAAGCCCAAAGACTTCAAGCCTTCATGCCTTTGAGCCTACTTCTCTGCCATTTTGTCACCCTCTCTGACACCAAAATCCAGAAAATCAAACTTTTTTGTGACAAAACAACACACCGAAACCTTTGGTATGACATGAAGATTTTTGCCATAAAAAATCCCACATTCTACACAACACACTAACAATCAATACATTAAAAACAAAAGCGGCCGCTTTTTTCAACATTTCCCCTTTCCGCTGGCACACAGATTGCCATATTACGGTCGTGAATTTTTCAAAATTGTAAAACAAAAAAAAAACATAAAATTATGAGCAAGATTATAGGAATCGACTTAGGAACCACCAATTCATGTGTGGCAGTAATGGAAGGCGGAGAACCTGTTGTAATAACCAACAGCGAAGGTCACAGAACCACCCCTTCAATCGTAGGATTTTTGAAAGACGGCGAGCGCAAGGTCGGCGACCCTGCTAAGCGTCAGGCAATCACAAACCCATTGAACACCGTGTTCTCAATCAAGCGTTTCATGGGCGAAAGATACGACAATGTAACCAAGGAAATAGAGCGCGTACCTTACGAAGTTGTTCGTGGTGACAACAACACCCCGCGTGTTAAGATTGGCGACCGCAACTACACTCCGCAGGAAATTTCGGCAATCATCCTCCAGAAGATGAAGAAAACAGCAGAAGAATACCTTGGCGAAGATGTCAACGAAGCAGTTATCACCGTTCCTGCTTACTTCAGCGACTCTCAGCGTCAGGCAACCAAGGAAGCAGGCGAAATCGCAGGCCTCAAGGTTAAGCGTATCATCAACGAGCCTACAGCAGCAGCTTTGGCTTACGGACTTGACAAGAAGAACAAGGATATGAAGGTTGCAGTATTCGACCTCGGCGGTGGAACATTCGATATTTCAATCCTCGAACTTGGAGACGGTGTTTTCGAAGTTAAGTCAACCAACGGCGACACCCACCTTGGCGGTGATGATTTCGACCATGTTATCATCGAATGGCTTGCAGATGAATTCCAGAAGGAAAACGGCGTTGACCTCCGCAAGGACTCAATAGCACTCCAGCGTCTGAAAGAAGCAGCAGAAAAGGCAAAGATTGAATTGTCGTCATCGACATCATCAGAAATCAACCTGCCGTACATTATGCCAGTTGACGGTGTTCCAAAGCACTTGGTAAAGACCTTGACCCGTTCGCAGTTCGAACAGTTGGCCGACCGTCTTATCAACGCAACAATCGCTCCTTGCCAGCAGGCATTGAAGGATTCTGGATTCTCGGCATCGGATATTGACGAAGTTCTGTTGGTCGGCGGTTCAACCCGTATCCCGGCAGTTCAGGAAAAGGTAAAGCAGTTCTTCGGCAAGACCCCATCTAAGGGTGTTAACCCAGACGAAGTTGTAGCAGTTGGTGCAGCAATCCAGGGCGGTGTCCTCACAGGCGATGTTACCGATGTATTGCTTCTTGATGTCACCCCGTTGTCACTCGGTATCGAGACTTTGGGCGGTGTAATGACAAAGCTTATCGAATCGAACACCACAATACCTTGCAAGAAGCAGGAAGTGTTCTCGACAGCAGCCGACAACCAGCCATCAGTCGAAATCCATGTATTGCAGGGCGAGCGTTCGATGGCAAGCGACAACAAGACCATCGGTCGTTTCCACCTCGACGGCATTCCAGCAGCACCGCGTGGCGTTCCGCAGATTGAAGTTACCTTCGACATCGATGCAAACGGTATCTTGAAGGTTTCGGCAAAGGACAAGGGCACAGGCAAGGAACAGAGCATCCGTATCGAAGCATCCTCAGGTTTGTCGGACGATGAAATCAAGCGTATGAAGGCCGAAGCCGAAGCCAATGCAAACGCCGACAAGGCAGCAAAGGAAAGAATCGACAAGATCAACCAGGCCGACTCGATGATATTCCAGACCGAAAAGCAGCTCAAGGAACTTGGCGACAAGATTCCAACCGACAAGAAGGCACCTATCGAAAGCGCATTGAACAACCTGAAGGAAGCACACAAGAACCAGGATGTCGCTGCAATCGACAAGGCAATGGAAGCCCTCAACAATGCTTTCCACGCAGCATCTGAAGACATGTACAAGAACGCAGGTGCCGGCGCAGGTCAGCAGCAGGCCAACCCCAACATGGGCGGACAGCAGCAGCAGTCATCTGGAAGCTCAAGCAACAACTCAGACGAAGTAACTGATGTTGACTTTGAGGAGGTAAAGTAACAAACTGAAACACAAATAAATACAAAAGCGTAGCCATTAGGTTACGCTTTTTTTGTTTAATCAATCTTTCCTATTGTCATGTTCAAAAATTAAAGGCAAAAAGAATCCTAATACAAAAACATTTTTTATTTTTGCCATACTAACAATTAGGAAATGAATATCGAACCAAACAATAAAATACCTTCATTCAACAATCTGTTTGATACGGTATCTGGCATTGACAAGGCTTTTGCAGACAATACAGCTAAGGCAATAAATAGGAATATCACAGCCCGTAATTGGTTGATTGGCTATTATATTGTCAACTACGAGCAGAATGGTAGTGACAGAGCCAAATACGGTACGAAAACGCTACAGAAATTAGCAGAAAAGCTCAATTCCCGTTCCATGTCATACCGCAACCTAAAACTCTATAGGCAATTTTTTTTAGAATTTCCTACATTGGCGCACCCTATTTGTGATTACATAACCCAAGAGTTTAGTAATGAACAAAATACAATTGGGCAATCAGTGATTGCCCAATTAGAAAATTCTTCTATAGAAATACGGCAAACCGAAATTGCCAATTCCGAAAAACATCTCGCACCAATTAGGCAATCAGCGATTGCCCAATTAGGTCCAGAATTGCAAATACCTGCAGATAAATTATTTAGTCATTTATCATATACTCATCTTTCTCTCATTATGAGTGTTGACAATCCATTGGCTCGTATCTTTTACGAACTTGAAACAATGAAAGGGGTATGGACAGTCCGAGAACTAAAACGGCAAATAGACACCAACTATTTTGAGCGTAGTGGCATCAGTAGCAATCCTGAAAAAATGAGCCAATATATACAAAACAAATCAGAAAAAACATCTCTTACAGAAACAATAAAATCTCCTTATGTCTATGAATTTCTAGGACTAAAAGATAGCGAAATTATTGAAGAGGATGAACTTGAACAGGCTCTAATTGACCATCTTGAGGAGTTTATGCTTGAACTTGGTGCTGGATTTTGCTTTGAAGCTCGTCAAAAGCGAATACTTGTCGATGATGAATACTTTTATTGTGACCTAGTTTTCTACAACCGCATTTTGAAGTGCCATGTACTTATAGACTTGAAAGCCGTTCGTCTCAAGTACGATGACATTGCGCAAATGAATCTCTATTTGTCGTATTTCAAACACAACATAATGCAACCCGATGACAATCCGCCTGTGGGAATTCTTATGTGTACCGAAGCTGGTCAAGAACTTGTAAAATACACCACAGAAGGCATTGATGATAATCTTTTTGTCAAAAAATATCGTATGGGGCTACCCAAAGAAACAAGACTTACACAATGGCTAAAAAATGAAATAATCAAATTCTCCAAATCTGACATAAAATAACACATTAGGCTATTAATCTTCGCTAAATTTATTGTAGCAAAAGTCAACAACAAACTGAAAATCCGACAAATACAAAAGCGTAGCCATTAGGTTACGCTTTTTTTGTACTATGCCCCAAATATAAGAGCAAAAATAAAACCGTCATATTATTTTTTTATGTAATTTTGCCATCGGATTCCGAATTTGCATAAAAATGAAGACAAATTACATCAACAGAGACATTGAGTCTGTCATCACTGAAGCAAGTGATTATTATTCAGTTATATCTATTACTGGCCCAAGGCAATCTGGGAAAAGCACACTATTAAGGCATCTTTTTCCAAATTATAAGGAATACAGCATGAAGGATGTGCATATTCGAGATTTCGCCATAAATGATCCAGTAGCATTTCTTCAGCAAACAACCGACGGCATGTTCATTGACGAAATCCAGAAAGCTCCCGTTCTAATGGAATACATCCAAGGCATAGTGGACCACAATCCTGAAAGGAAATTTTTATTGACTGGCAGTTCTAATTTTGAGATGATGCGTGACTTGTCTGAATCACTGGCAGGAAGAGCGGGAATATTTGAACTGATGCCTATGTCGCTACATGAAACCATTGAGCACCGCACCGACAGCGACCTTTCCAAACTACTTTATAACGGGCTATATCCCGCTGTATGTGCCGACAAAAACACTGCTAAATATTTTTATCCATCGTATGTGAAAACCTATATAGAAAAGGATGTCCGCGATTTCCTTAATGTCCAGAACCAAATGCAGTTTATTCGTTTCATAAAACTATGCGCCACTCGTATCGGCTCATTGTTCAATGCTTCTGAATTGGCATCCGAAGTTGGAGTTGAGTCCAAAACCATCACTCGATGGCTCTCGGTATTGCAGGCTTCTTATATAGTCACATTGTTGCCGCCATATTACGAAAACATACCTAAACGCCTGATTAAAAGTCCAAAACTATATTTCAACGACACAGGCTTAGCTTGTTATCTGCTTGATATAGAATCGTCCAAACAACTCGACAGGGACAAAATGCGAGGAGCATTGTTCGAGAACATGATTGTTATGGAAACAATCAAACATCGTTTCAACCAAGGTAAGGACGGCGGAGTGTTTTTCTACCGCGACTCGAACCAAAACGAAGTGGATATAATATTACTGCAAGAAGGGGAAATCACTGCTCTGGAAATAAAATCATCGATGACTTACCATCAGTCTTTTGAAGACACATTGCAACAGTTACCCGGTTGGATAAAGACTCCTGTAACCAAAAAAGCAGTAATCTACACAGGTGATTTTGAAAATAGCGTTTCCGACATTAACCTACTGAATTACAACAATATGAATCAACTGTTTATTTAAAACAAAATCGGGCGTTGTAACAAAGGTCTATCAGCATCAAACATCAGGTATTGCAAACGTTTCTATAATCTTTATTGTGAAACAATTAAAAATCTTCCACAAGTTGTGGAAAAATTATGATACAAAACCTAGCCAAGAATACTTGGAAGCCGAAAGGAACAAGGGGAAGATTGCAACAGATGTCCCTGTAAATGATACAATAAATCTAAATGAGCCTGTAAATGACACAATAAATGACACAATAAAAATAACTATCCCTGAATTGCAAATCTTAAAACAGATAAGACAAAATTCTTACATTACAAGAGAAGGATTAATAGAAAAAACAAAACTATCCGATAGTACCATTGCAAGAGCACTAAAATCTTTACAAATAAAAGGGCTTATTAAACGTGCTGGTGCAAAGAAAAATGGTCACTGGGAAATTTTAGAGCAAGGTTCAAAATAAATGTCGGTGTAAATGTCCCTGTAAATGTCGGTGCAAATGTCGGTGTAAATTTGCCCATAGGCAAAAATAATTGCAATAACTTGCCCAAAGAACTGCCCAAAGTGTCCGTCTCAAATCGTCACCAACTTGGTGACGAAATTACACAACACACTGCCGAAGGTCAAATTTTACGAATTTGTGCAGTTGGCAACTGCACAATTGGCTTACATATCGTATCGGATTTATACACTTGTGCCATTGAATATCAACATTTATAATGCGCAAATAAATTTGAACAATGCCATCCAACTCCGTACCAAGTCCGTACCTCCTCCCTCCATGCTTCCTCCAATACTGCAATCGCCTACTTACAAAAAAAGCCACCTCATCGGTGGCCAATTATCTGCTATAAATTATTTGTTTTACTTGTTTATGGCAGCATTCAACGCGTTGATAGCATCACCAACTTCCTTAGTGCAAGCACCGTTAATGTTAATGTCTCTCAGAAGCTTTATGCCATCGTCTGGTCTTTTATCTGTCCAGCTATTTATTATAGCTACAGCATCGTCACATTTTCCTTCATCGATGAACTTATTTACCTTATCGATGTCAGCTCTTTTAATAAGTAGATTCTTTTCTTGTACCTGAGGTTTTGGTGCTTCTGCATTTTGGTTAGCATCCGTACCTTGGTTTTCATCTACTGTTTCCGCTGTAGCATTAGTGTTTTCTCCATTGCCCTTGTCTCCACAGTCGCAGTCACAGCAAGAAACGCCCATAAGTGTTAAAAATAAAGCACTTGCAATAATTAATAATGTCTTTTTCATTTGGTTAAAATAATTAAAATTTAGTTCTGCAAAGATATTGTTTTTTTTGATGATTCTTTAGTTGTCTGATTAAAAAGTGGCAAAACCTCAAATATGCATTTGGGAGCGTCAGGCACTTGTAAAAGATATAGACAGTCGAAGTCCCAATATTTTTTAGCATTCTTAACTTAGCATATGGTTTTTTTATAAAATATTTAAATGCAATTGATTGCTTTGTAAGTTGTTGTTAATTAGTAGTTTGCGTGATGTATATTGCGCTATTCCTTTATCGCCTTGAAGCCATTTCCAAGAATCTCGTTGCTATCGATTACATTGATGAATGCTTCGGGGTCAATGTCGTAGATTTGTTCCTTGAGGTGAGTGAACTCACGGCGAGAAACTGTGGTATATATGAAGTTGCGTTCCTTACCGTTGTACATTCCGATGCCCTTCATGCAGGTGCCACCGCGTTCGAGGTCGTTGATAATCATCTGGCGAACTTCCTCGTATTTGTCGCTGACGATGAAAATTGTCTTGTAGCTCTTTACGCCTTCCACAACAATGTCTATTACCTTGCTTTCGATGAAGATGAGGATTATGGAGTAGATTGGTAGGCGGAAGTCACCTAATGCAAGTGAGGTGAGCGTTATGATGCTGTCAACGATGAGAACCAATGTGCCAAGCGAAATCTTGGTGTACTTATGTAGTATCATTGAGATGATGTCGCTACCACCCGATGTAGCTCCTGACTTGAAAACCAAGCCTATTGCAAGACCGTAAATTATGCCCGAAACGACAGTGTTGAGGAAGTAGTCGGGGATGAACCAGCCACCATTGTTTGGAATTTCAACCATGCTTACGCCTTCTATTGGAGCCTGCATTATTGCGCCGTCGTGTATTACAGGAACATAGCCCCAGAACATTTCGAGTAGGAAGGTAAAGATGAATATAAATATTGTGGATACAACAGTTTTAACGCCAAATCTCGGACCAAGTATCAGTGTGCCGATTATCAGTAATGGAATGTCCATACAGATAGCGTATAAACTGACTTTCCACGGCCATATAGCGTTAAGAACATTCGACAGACCGTATGTTCCGCCTGGGGCCATGTGGTAGGGGTTAACGAACATTACATCGCCTACAGCAAACAAAAGACTGCCGATTAAAACTAAAAAGTAGGAAAAGAACCACTGCTTCGAAAATATTTTTTCCTTTGTCATGTTGTAAACATTTTGTTAATCAGTAAATTGAACTTGCAATTTGCTTTGAAAAATTGCAGGTGCAAAGGTAATGCATTTGTTTTGATTGGCAGAAATACCTATTAATATTTTTTGCAAATAGTTGTGAATGGAGTGCAAACTTATGATTGTCTTAAGATTTCGGCTAATTCCCTGTACTTTGCAATAAGGTCGTTAAGATTTTCGCGCTTTACGAACGAACCACCATTTTTTATCAAGTCTACCATCTGCTTTTCGTATTCCGAAAGTTCCGACTTGCCTTTTCTTGCTTTGCGCAGAACAGGACGGACTACCAGTCTGAACATCATCTTGTAGAAACCTTTGAGTCTCTCGCGGTGTATTCCGCCTTGCAAGTAGTAGAACGGCACATCGATGTTGTTCTGTTGTGCCAAAGCAAAAGCGTATTTGTCACTTTGTGGTGTCATTCCTACACCGGCAATGATTACTGGATTGAATTTAAGTCGAGCCATACGGAAGCCGTTTATCTTGCCTGCGCATACCCATCCAAGGAAAATCACTGGCTCACGTTCTCCGTAAAACATCGAATTGTCAATGGTGGGGATTGCTGGAATACCAATGATTTCCGACAAAAGTTCGGCATATTCCTTTGTGAAGCCAGTGTTCGATTCGTAAACTATTGCCTTTATTTCTGCCATTTTGTTTCGATGTAGTGTTGCTTTATGCCAAAGAATGTCTTGAGTGCTTCCAGTTGCGCAAGTATCTTTTGCTTCTGTTCTTCTGAAACGCCTGATTTTGTTGCAATAATCATGACATTCTTGTGGGTATGGGCATCGGAAATAAACTCGACTACCTTTGTCTTGTAGCCGTGATATTGCAGGAAAAGCACCCTGATGCTGTCGGTGACGAGTTCGGCTTGTCGTTCCATAAAAATGCCGTGGCGCAGTATTGGCGAAAGAATTTCGTTGGGTGTTCCGTTTTCCATTTCGCTACGAATCTGGTGCTGGCAGCATGGAGCGGCTACAATTACCTGTGCTCCTGCGTAAACGCCTTTTGCTAGTGCATCATCTGTGGCGGTGTTGCAAGCGTGGAGAGCAATTAACATATCGAGTTTCTCTGCATTGTAACTGTCGATTGCACTTTCGGCAAAATGAAGTCCGTCGAAGCCAGAATCCTTTGCAAACTTGTTGCAAAGTTCTACCATGTCGTGCCGGATTTCAACGCCGGTGACATCGGCCTTGCACTTGAGCGTATTGGCAAGGTAGTCGTAGAGCGCAAAAGTAAGATAGCCCTTTCCGCTTCCCATGTCAGCGACAGTTATAGCGTGGTCGGTTGGAAGTGTATCGATATGGCTACTAAGGATTTCTATGTAGTGTGTTATTTGTTTGAACTTGTCCTGCGACTTGGGATTTACATTTCCGTTTGTGTCGGTGATTCCGAGCAGATGGAGGTATTTTTTGCCGTTGGAAGCCTCGAGTTTGCGGTTTTTGCTGCGGTCGTGGTTAAGCGATGGCAGTTCGGTAATGCTGGCTTCCTGCTGCTTCATCTTGAAGTGGTTGCCGTTGTGTTGCAAAACGAAGTCGCCTGCTGTTGTGAAAAGCGTTGCAAAACGGTATTCCTCGTCGATGTGCTTGCGCATGTTGGCAAGTGCTTCATTGAAAGCATAGTTTTTCACGATGTCGCGCTTCTGGTATCGGTAGGTGAAACTGAGTTTGCGTTCACCTTTTATTTCCACTTGCTTGATGTAGATGTTGCGCACATCAATATCCTTGCGCATTGGCGACGACAAGGTTATCTTGACGAAGGTGTTTGCTTCTAGGCTTTTGGTTATCTGGTGGATGAATTCTTCCATTCTGAGTTTACTTTTAGAATGTCGTAGGAGATTTCGGATAGCCGTCTTCACAACGCTCCTCGTTCCGTATCGCGTGTTCAGTCAGGCTTCCGAAATGACTTAAAGAGTCGTCCATTACATTATTAGTGTTTCGAGCTACCAATGTTCACGAGTTTCTTCATGCTGTCGGTAATCTTTCCGATGATCGCATTGGGGTTGACAGGTCCTTGCTGTTGTTGTTCTTCCTGATGCATGTAAATCTCATCAATTACCGATGCATATTTCTTCTTTATCACATTTCGTTTGAGCTTGAGGGTGGGGGAGAGTTCTCCTGTTTCCTGCGACCATTCCTCGCACACTAGGCGGAAACGCTTGATGCACTCGTATTCGCTCAATGTTTTGTTCAAATTGTCGATTTCGCCCTGGTATTTCTTGATAACATCTGGGTCGTTTATAAGTGCAACATTGTCGCGGTAGTGAATCTTGTGCTTCGATGCATAGAAGTGCAAGTAGTTGAAGTCGGGAGAAATGAGTGCGCTGGCAAACTTTTCGTTTTCACCGATAATCATTACCTGTTCCACAAAGTTGGAGTTCTTCAGCTTGTTTTCGATTACCTGTGGAGCAATGTACTTTCCGTTTGACATCTTGAAGATTTCCTTCTTACGATCGGTGATTTTCAAGAATCTGCCTTCAACAAGCTCGCCAATGTCGCCAGTATGGAACCAGCCGTCCTCATCAATAACCTGACGGGTAGCTTCCTCGTTGTTGTAGTAGCCCTTCATGATGTTCGGACCTTTGGCAAGGATTTCTCCGTCATCGTCAATTTTTACGGTTACGCCATCAAGAATTGGACCTACTGTTCCAAGCATTGACTTGTCCCATGCAGGCCAGTTAACTGCAATTACTGGCGATGTTTCGGTAAGTCCGTAACCTTCGCAAATCTTAAGTCCTGCTGCAGCGAATAGTTTGGAAATGTGTAAACTAAGCGAAGAACCGCCTGCTACGATTACTAAAATGTTGCCGCCAAATGCTTCCTGCCATTTCTTGAAAACAAGCTTGCGGGCAATGCTGAGCCTCAACTTGTAGAAAGCAGAGTTGTTGTTGCGTACATCGAACTTGCATCCAACCTTTAGCGCCCAGTTGAAGATGTGCTTTTTGAACGGTGTCATATCCTTTCCCATCGACACAATCTTGTCGTAGAACTTTTCTGCTACGCGTGGTACCATGTTGAAAATGTGAGGTTTCACATCCTGAACATCGCGCATTATTGTTCCAAGGCTCTCGGCGTAGTAGATCGAGATGCCTTTTATCTGGAATGCATAGTTCATCATTCGCTCGTAGATATGGCACAAAGGCAGGAAACTTACGGCTCTCTGCTTGTAAACTGCTGGTATAACAGGTCTTACACCATACGAGTTTGAAAGGATATTCTTGTGTGAAAGCATTACGCCCTTCGGATTGCCTGTGGTTCCAGATGTATAAACGAGTGAAAATACATCGTCCTCGCTGATTTCTTTCTTCCTTTCTTCGATGAGTTTCTTAAGTTCAGCTTCCCTGCTACGGCTGTCAATCATGAGGGTTGTCCAGTTGTCGGCTTCGGGAACATCGGTGAAGGTGAAAATTCTCGGTTTTTCTTCAAGGTTTTCAACAACTTGCTTAACTTTTGCATATAGTTTTGCATTCGACACGAAAACCATCTTCGCTCCGCAGTCTCGCATAATGAACTCGAGTTCGTTGTTGTTGAGGGTCGGGTAAACCGGAACATGTACCAAACCCGCCATTGCTATTGCCATATCGAGGATGTTCCAGTGTGGCAGGTTCTGCGAAATGCTTATTATCTTGTCGCCCTTCTGCATTCCGGCATCTATAAGCGATGCTGCACACATGTATGAATACCTTCTGTAGTCGGCAGGTGTGTATTTTATCCATTCGCCCTTGTCCTTGTGTGCGAATGCCACATCAAGGTCAGCGTGTTCGTTGCTGTAAATATCAAGTATGTCGAAAACCCTCGTGGCTTTTGTCTCTTCTATTTTTTCCATGAATTATTTGTTTTTGTAAATGGGCAGCTTCCGCACTTTATCGGGTGCTTTATGATTGAAGACAGCCAGTATCTGTATCCTATTGTAAAGTTAAAAGTTTTTTTCTGGTATCCGTATGTGAAATTGAACATAAGGTCGCTTTTGTCGTTGAGAAATATGGCGTATTCAAGGTCGGCCAGAAATCCCACTGAATATTCCCAGCTTCCGTTTTGTTTCCATCCGCGCTCGTCTTGGTAGTTTGGTACGGTGCCCCAGCATTCGTGTCCGTAGCCCATAAGTCCTGCTCCGAAGCTGAGCGAATTGCGGTAAACCTGAAACATTCTGACTTTTAGTCCTGCCTGCAGGAAAAGTCCTGGCTTTGATATGGCATCGCTAAGTCCTCCAAAATTTGCTCTGAAACAAAGAATGTCGCTTACGAGGTAGGTTTCAACGCCCAAGATTACGCAGGGTTCAAGAACGAAAGTTGCATTTGCATCAATCTTGTTTTCGTAAAGTTTTTTGTTTGGTTCGTTGAAGAAATGGAAGCCGACAGGCGATATTTTTAACTGCAAAGTTGTCTGCCCCGACACTCTGTTTGGGGGTAGCATAATTGTTAAAACTATGACAATCAGTGCGGTATAAAATATTCCTCGTTTCGTCATGTACGACAATATATGATACAAATAACGTACAAGTTTAACATTTATTTTATAGTCACAAAAAATATTTGTTCATTATTCGTTGTTAATATGTTTCTTGTCAGGTTGTCTAACCGTTTCGCAGGCAGAAAGGCGAAAAGACGAAAAGACTGTACGACTGGTCTTCTACAAGTCCAAAACATAATTTGATTTTTTTTCGGATAGTTTTATGTCGTATTGAAAGTAAATGTTTACATTTGTATCTTAATTAGAATAGTATAGTTATGAAAAATAGCATTTTAATATCACTTCTCGTTGCTGCAATGGGTGTGATGGCATTTGTAGGGTGCGAAAAACCTGAGCCAATTGAAGAGCCTCAGATTGTAGTTATTAACCCACAGGACACTACTCCTGTAACTCACAATACAACGTTGTCATATACAGGTTGCCATTCAAATCAAAGCAAAGGCGATTACGATCCAATAATTTCAATTTCATACGAAAACAATACTTTATTGTTGACGATTGAAAATTTAAGAGTTAATTGTGCTGACGATAATGTCATTTCTGCTGATTGGGAATTTGACAATCAGACCATTAAGGTAAATTTACATGAAAGTTCGTATTCGGCCAATTGCATTTGTCCAATTGATGTTAATTATTCAATTGACAATATAAATACAGGAATTTACGAGCTAATAATAACTAAAAATAGTTTGACTATTTATCAAGAAGAAATAACTTGTGAATAACCGTCTAGTCATTCCCAAATACTTCGTTCAGCACTTTCAGCGACTTTATTTCCGATAGGTTTTCGGTGTGAATCTTATAGTATTCAAGCATTTGTCGGATGATTTCCTTTCGGTAGGAATAAGGGATTTTCATATTGCCAGTTTCGTACGATGCGCTTAGGATTGTAGAAAAAGCGAAACTTAGTTGTTTGTCAAAAGATTCTTCCTCGGAAGTGAAAAACGGCAGGAACATTCCTTCGCGCGAGTTGAAATATGGTGTTTCGTTGCAATAGTTGTTTGTTATCTCGAAGCCGAGATGCTTGGCAAAATCCTTTAGGAAAATTATGTGCAGATTTACTATGTTGTTGTCCGAAAATTCTATTGCCTCGATTGTGCTTTTGAAGAATTGATACAGTGCTGGATTTTTTTCTTCTTCCTTCACCATCTTCATTATTACTTCGGCAACAAACTGAGAAATGCATATTCGTACAACATCGTTGTCTATTGCCGTTGGACTTTTTACAAGTTCGCAGTATGATATTCCCTGTACCGATCGAGTGTCCTTTAGCCGAAGTTCGGTGCGGACAATGTTCAGCGGTGCGAAAATGTTTGCCTTTTGTCCCGCTTTGCGTGTAGATGTCCTAGCCAGTACCGAAATTTTCCCGCAGGCTTCGCTGAACATATTAACGACAAACGAGTTGTCGGTGTATTTGATGCGGTTGAGTATTATGGCTTCGGTGGGGGTGAGCATGGGAGGGTTTCTGTGGGCTGCGCCCGTTTCTATGTTTCTAAGTTTCTGTGGGCTAAAGCCCGTTTCTATGTTTCTAGTTGTTTGGGGCTTGAAGGCTAAAAGCCGATTTTGTCTTGCAGGTTCGCTGTCTAACGGTCTGGCAAGCTGTTCTTCTGGTCTTCCGCAAAACTGTTAGCATGTTTGCCTTTCAGCCCATTCATTATCATTGTAAATTAATCATTGTTCATTTATTTCAGGAATATTATTTTTGTTGTTGCCTTTTGTTCCCCAAGTTCGGTAGAGGCGAATACCACATAAATTCCAGATGCCACTCTGTGGCCGTTTAGGTTTTTGCCGTCCCATACTAATTGACCGCCGGTTGCACGAGCTTCATATACTAAGTTGCCTGAAATATCAGCGATTTTAACAATTGAGCCAGCAATAAGTCCCTTGATTGTCACAGGACCATCGTAACCAGACTTTACAGGATTTGGGAAGGCGTATATTTCATCGTATGATTCAAAACCTTCGGTTGCAGTACCTCGGTACGATATTATACCTTTGGGAGTAGCGAAAAATACATCTCCAGTTTCCGGTACGATACTTATGCACAGAATATTGTCGCTTGGGATTGGGCTGTTATCGGTGTTGAAGTGGTGTATGGTTTCTATTCCATCGGCACTAATATAGTATGCACCTCCGTTTTGTGTGCCAAACCATTTGCAATTTGCTCCATCAACACTTATTGCCGTTACTACATCGGCAGACAGCAGAATGTCGGCATTGTCGGTGCCGTCGTTGCGTGGCACTTTTATCTGTCTGCCATTAAATGTGCCGCTTTCGAAAACTTTATCGGGATTGTAGTAAACCACCACACCTTTTGCCGTTCCAACCCAGATGTATCCGTTCTTGTCTTCGGCAATAGAATAAACATCGTTGCTTACAATTTCACCTTCCTCGTTCGTTACGCTAAGGAATTTGTGCCGGTCGTCGGAGGTGTTTTCGGGTGTTCCGTTGTCATCGAATACGAACAAACCTGCTGCCTGTCCCAAAACTAGCCATTTTACTCCGGAACTTGTTATCAACAGCGATTTTATGTTGCGAGTCATGTCTGGATACGAAAATCCTTTCCATTTTCCATCGGGTGTCATTCTATGAATGTATTTTGCTGATTGCGAATTTGTTACCCATATGTTTCCTTCTTCGTCGAAAGCAGTGCTGCCGACTCGTACCCAGTCAATTCCGTCGATTCGCATGAGGCTGCTGTTTTCATCATTGTAAAGTTTGTAGAATTGGTTGTCTCGAAATTCGATGAGGCCATTCATCCATGAACTTACAAAGTAATGAGATTCATCTTTTGGGTCAATAGTTACATTTACAAGGTCGTTGATTCCAGAAAGTTCATGTATTTCGTATGCAGTGCGGGTTGTCCACTCGTAATTCTCGTATTCGTATATTGTAGGATAAGTCCATGTAGGCGTGTATGCTGCATTGTAACCGCCCCTTACTGCCATAGTTTTTGCTTTTGAAGATGATATATGGAATACATTGTTGTTACTTGGCGAGTTAATTCGTAACGCATCTCCGTCGTCTGTGCCTTGGTATAGCCATCCTAGTCCATTTGAACGGTCAGCAATCCATATTCTACCGTTGCTTATAGTTGCATCGTTTGTTTTTACACCTAGCCAAGTGTCTGGTGCTTTATAGTACCATTGTTCTTTTGTTAATTCGAAATTTGTGTTGTATGTATAAAGTGCGGTACCCGTCGAGCATAATAGGGTTTCGTCGTCGCCTGATAATGAAGTTACTGACAGGCGTTCTTCCATTACATGCGTCCATGAAATTCCGTCATATAACATTATGGAGTCGCTGTTTGTTTGGGCGCTTTTGTAGTTGGCTAGCAGTTTGCCGTTGAACCATTTTATGGTGTTGAAGTTTTTCCCCCTTATCCATGAATATTGTGATGTGCTGTCGATGTCGGTGATAATCTGCCAGTTGGAGAAGTCAACCAAGTTGTTGGATATATTTCCGTGGAATATGCCATTAGTGCACGCTACATATAATTCGTTGCCGAGGCGTTCGATGTCGTTTACATGTACATATGTTCCGTTCTTGCCGATAAACCATGTTTCACCGATTTCCAGCCGATCAAGATTAAGCTTTACGATTCCGAAATCACAGCCGAGATATGCAAATCCGTCGATGGCTATTATTGAGTTTATTGATTTGCTGCTGTTTATAGATTTTTTCTTTATATCATTGATGTTAATGATTTCGTTTCCGCGTATTATGTCTATATTTCCGCTTGAATATCCGATGATTATGCTTTTAGTCTTTTCGTCGTAGGCTATTCCGCTAGGGGTTATGTCGGAAAGTATGTTGAATCTGTTGAACCTTTCAATCTCCTCCGATTTACTGTCGTATTTTATAACTCCACATTCCGAAATGAGGTATATTGTTTCATCAACTATAACTAATTGTTTGCAGTTATTATAAGAAAAATGGTCTTGCCATTGCCCAACTGCTACTTGAGCGGAGGTTATGGTTGATATAATTAGAAACGGCAGTATAATGCCTATGTATTTGATTTTATTCATCATTCTTGGTGTTCTTTAGAAATTCTGCCATTTTTTTTGCGGCATTACCCCGGTGGCTTATTTTGTTCTTTATTTCGGCAGGAAGTTCGGCAAAAGTTTCAGAGTATCCGTCGGGAAGAAAAACTGGGTCGTAGCCAAAACCGTTGTGTCCGCGATATTCCTCGATGATACGACCTTTTACCTCGCCTTCAAATATATGTTCCTCGCCATTGAGAATCAGTGCGATTGCTGTTCTGAACCTTGCCTTGCGGTTTTCGTGACCTTTCATGTTGGCGAGAAGCTTTGCAATGTTGTCGTCGAAAGTTGGATGTTCTCCGGCATAACGTGCCGAATAGACTCCCGGTTCTCCGTTGAGGCATTCCACTTCGAGACCAGTGTCGTCGGCAAAGCAGTCGAGTCCAAACTTATCGTATATATATCTTGTCTTTTGCAGAGCATTGCCTTCTATAGTGTCCTGTTCTTCAGGGATTTCGTCGTGGCAGTTGATGTCTGTAAGCGACAATATTTCGATGTAGTTGCCAAGAATTCCTCTCATTTCTTCGAGCTTGTGCTTGTTGTTGCTTGCAAGAACGAGTTTCATATCAGTTGAATTTTATCTTCTTTAAAATCTGTCGCATGATGTCGGGGAAGTATTGGTTTACAATGCGTTCCTTGTCGTCTTCGTAAATCGGCACTTTGGTGCTTGCGTAGTTTCCCGAAATAAATTCCCCATTGGTGTTGTATATGCTGAAATGCACACGCATGAGCCTTTGTACATTCCTTTGTCCGCTGATGTAAGGGTCGCGGAAGTCGGTTTTTATGTCGAATTGGTTGATAAACAAGAAGTAATTTATGTTCCTGCGACTTGCAATTTCCTTTAATACTTCGGGTTGACCTATAATTATATGTAGGTACATATCGTCGGTTTGCTGTTTTCGACCAACGAGTTCTCCGTTTTGCATTCCAGGACGAGCAGCTTTCATTTCCTCTTCGCGTTGCTTGCGTCGTGCTTCTTCCAACTTTTCTGCACGTTTTTTGGCAAGCGGACCCATGTTTTCGGTATCGAGTTCAAGATCGGCAAGCCTTAGTTCGTACGACATTGTTGTGTATAGACCAGAAATGTCGGCTTCGTCCTCGCGAGTGTTATTTTTCATTAGGTCAACGACTTCGCACGAATCGTTGAGCGCATTTGTGAGTTGCAGGTTCAGTTGGTAGCGGAAATATTCCATAATCTCGTCGTGGGTAAGTCCATCGCGCCTTGCAATGTCGGCTGTGGCATCGTTGAAGTATATCCTTTCATCGAATGGGACTAAAAGCACTCTTTTCTGCCTGTTGTATCTGCTGTTGAAGTCAAGGAATTCTTGTCCATATGTTATTGTTACGGATGAAATTACGACAAGCAATATGGAAATAAAACGTCTCATTTTAGAAAAGGTTTAGTATGTCGTTAAAGATAATGAACACCATTAGCAGAAGCAATATGATCAGACCAATTCTCTGTATTATGTCGAGTGCTTTGTTGGGCAGTTTGCGTCTTGTAACCGCCTCGATTGCGAGTAGCATTACATGTCCGCCGTCAAGTGCAGGGATTGGCAGTATGTTCATGAATGCAAGGATGATGGAAATTATTCCAGTAAGTTTCCAGAATCTTGCCCAGTCCCATATTGGACCATATACTTTTGCGATGCCTATAGGTCCCTGCAGGCTTTCGCGAGCGCTTTCCTTGCCACTGAAAATCAGACCGAAGCCTTTTATGTTGGCATATAGCGTTTCCATGGCATCGCGCCAGCCGTATTTCATTGCGCTTGCCAGTGTGTATTTTCTTGTCTCGTACTGCGGTTGCTTTACAAAAACGCCGATTTTGCCTGTGCTGTCGATTTCCACAGGGGCGGTGTATTCGCTGCCATTGGCAGAAAGCACGAAGTCGAGCTGGCGGCCTTTGTTGTGGTTGAGCATGTCGCGCATCTGTCCAAAACTTTGGACTTCAACATTGTCAATTTTCAACAACCGCGAATTTGCCTTGATGCCAGCCTTGTCAGCCGACATTCCACTAACCACGCTGTCGATGAACACTTCATGGTTTGAAAGCTCAAACAATGTTCCGCCACTTTTCATGTAGGAGTACAGCGTATCAGGAATTTCAATTTCCTTGCGGTAACCATTGCGGTCAACAGTTATTGAGTTGGCAAAGAGTAATTTAGCTGAGAATACATCTTCGTATCTCTCTACATCGTTACCGTTTATTGCAACAATCTTGTCGCCGGTCTCAAATCCAAGAAAGCGACCGTATTCGGATGGATAAATACCTTCGGTAACATTTTCGACAGGAAGATAAGCCTTTGTAAATGCAAGGTGTGAGAATCCGAGAATCAGCACGGCGGCAATCACATTCATTGTCACACCGCCAATCATTATTATCAACCTTTGCCATGCTGGTTTTGTGCGGAATTCCCATGGTTTGGGTTCTGCGGGCAGTTGGTCGGACGATGTGGTTTCGTCCACCATTCCATCTATGGCGCAATATCCGCCAAGTGGGAAATATCCGATTCCCCATTCGGTGGATGTTTCGTCTTCTTCGTATTCCTTTGGCGCCTTGCGACTGAACCAGCTGAAAATCCACTTCCCATTTACCTTCTTTGCCCTGAAAAGTGCGAAAGTCGGTTCTGTGAAGAACATTGGAAAGTCAAAAAACAGATAGAACTTCTTTACCCTTACGCCAAAAGCCTTTGCTGCAAGGTAATGTCCAAACTCATGTATGACAACCAATAGCGAAAGCGCCAGAAGCAATTGTACGGTCATTGTAAGTGCGCCCATAGTTCTTTCGTTTTATCTGTTATCGCTTGAGTTTTCGGTTGGATATACGATAGAGAAAGAATAGTCTTTCTGTATAGTATAAATGTAAACGTCCTTGTTGCTGTACGATTTAGGATTATATCCGCTTGCGTTTACATATTGCCTTTTGCCTCCAAGTCCTTCCTGTACATAGTTCTGGTCGATTATGCTTGTGAAGTTCTTGCCAGCCTTCTGCAACAGCGGAATGAAATAATTGATTGCATCGGCAGCAATGTATGCATCGGTGTTAGGTTCGCAGAGAAACGCGTTGTGGAACTTGCTTATGAACGATTTGACATCAAAATTCTTGTAGTTTATGTTGATGTTTGAATAGTAGGTGTATCTC
This sequence comes from Bacteroidales bacterium, assembly GCA_017551515.1. Taxonomy (GTDB): domain Bacteria; phylum Bacteroidota; class Bacteroidia; order Bacteroidales; family ML635J-15; genus Bact-19. Next base: position 53,044 of record JAFZLK010000029.1, read on the forward strand.
ACCTCTGCATAGTAATTGGGGTCGATGCTCTCGTAGTTCATAATCTTGGGGTCGGCGATGAGGATAATCTTGTTGTCCTCGCAGAGTTTGAATACTTGTGTAAGTACTCTTGTGATTGCCATTTCGGTTTCGAAAGTAAGGATAATTAGGTTTTCTTTTCCCTTTTGCAATGCGCTGCCAATGGCTTCGATGCTGCTACCGTTGAAGTTCAGTTCGGTGGCTTGTACGCCTACATTTTGTATTGCTTCCAAATATTTTGCCGATGCTGATTTCGATTCATCAGAGGTCCCCTTAATAATCAATGCATTGCAATCGCCCATCTGTGCGGCATATTTTGCAATTTCGTTGCGGATGTCTTGTTTGCTTGGGTTTAGCATGATATTGTTGGGGTAGTTTCTTAGTACACTTTCGTCGGTTATGAACGGTAACAGCATTGGCACTCCGAGGTTTAGTGAGTTCAGATAATCGACTTGGCTCTTGTAGGCGGGACCTATTATCATGTCAACATTGTCGAGTTTACCGCCGTCAACCATTTCGGTAAGTATTGTGTTGTCTTTGCCGATGTCGTAGGTCTTGAAGGTTATGTGTATGTCTTCGTGCTTGAAATTTTCGAGAGCAACAAGGCATCCCGAATAGAAATCGACAGCCCTTTCGGTTGCGGTGCGTATTTTCTGTGGAACTTTGCGCTTTTCCTGGCTTGCAAGGTCACGAAGGTTGGCGCCGGTTTCGAACGACATCAACAGTGCCACAGTGAAGTTTTTCTTATCGGTGTAGATGGCAGCAGAATCGGGTTCTTCGGTTTCCAAAACGTTGTTTTCCACAGGTTGAGCGAAATTTGTGTTGTCGGTTTCTGTGTTTTCTACAGTTTGAGTGACAGCAACATTTGTTTCGCTTTCCGTCTGCTTGCGAGGTATGCGTATTGTTTCTCCTATTGACAGTGGACGGTCGGCGAGGCTTGGGTTTTCGGCTGTGAGTTCATCGAGGCTGATTTCGTACAGCTTTGTAATTTTGTAAAGAGTTTCTCCCTTTTCAACGGTGTGGTATATGTATTTGGCATCGTTGCGAGGGGGTTCTGTATTTGCAGGTTTTGTCTCCTCTTGCGGTTTTGTGTTTGCCGTGTTTTCTTCTGTTTTTTCCTTTATTGGGAAGTAAATTTCATCGCCAGCCCTTATGCTTTCGCTACGGCTCAGCTTTGGATTGGCATCGTAGAATTCCTTTTCGGTGGTATTGAAACGTTTGAGCAGTGAATATAGGGTTTCGCCTTTCTTTACTGAGTAAACTATGTACTTGCCGTCCTTTGAGATTTCGTTTTCAATTGGAATTTTTATAATCTGGCCTATTGATAAGGTTCCAGTTTGTAGTTCTGGATTTACATTCAGGACATCTTTTTCCTTTGCTGAGTAGGCCTTGCATATCGAGTAGAGAGTTTGTCCCTGTTGAACCGTGTGCAAGTAGAATTTTTGTCCGTTTTCGAGGACTTTTTCCTGTGAAATTTCAATGTTAACCTGCGCCGATGTAGCACAAACGGCAAAAATTGCAGGAATAAGCAGTATTATGATTCGTTTAAGCATTTCGATTCTATTGTTTGTCTTTCTTGTCTCTTAGTTTTGTTGTATATTCGTCGTAGTGTTTTTGCAAGTCAATGCCTTTGTTTTGCAAATCTTCAGCAAAATATGTCAGCAGTTTTTCAATTGTGAAGTACGACGAGAATCCGCGTTGCACGAACATCGGATGGGTTGCGTTCTCATCGAAAATCACGAAAGCAGGGATTCTGTAGTCGGGGTGCAACAGCGACAGTACAAGCTGGTGGGGGTATTGCATTTGATTAGTTTCGTTTACGAATGCTTTGCCAGCAATTTTTAGTGTATCGGCAATGTCGTAAGGTATTTTAGTCGCGTAAAAGTTTTTGTTAATGTAGTCTGCGATGACTTTTTCCTTGAACGAGCCTCCCAACATGATTTTGCTGCTTGAATTCCAGTCGGAATATATGTATAACAGAAGTTTCTTGGGCTGTGTTTTCATTTTTTCCACGGCTTTGTTGAAGTCCATCCATTCGATTGAACCGTTGAAATTGTCGGTTGTGTCGAGGTCGGGACGGAAGGTGGCGTTGAAGCATTTCATATATTCGTCCCATGGGCTGTATTTGTTTATCCTTTCTGCAAAATATATTAGCAATGGTTCGAGGTTTTCTACTGTCTGGTAGCCAGGAACTGGCGCGATATTTCCTTCGAAGTCGATGAATACGACGGTAGGATACGACATTCGTCCGCTAAGTAACATTTGTGCGAGCATATGCGACGAGCGGTTGCCAAGTTGCGGATTTATGAAAGGTTTGAGTTCTGTGATTGTTTCACCAGTTTTCTCATCGGTGGACTTTACCGGAAACATTATGGTGTCGGTTGTTTCGGCATTGAACTTCACTGGGTAGAAGTTTGCGTTGATATAAGCTGCCAGTTCAGGATTGCTGAAAGTTTCGGCATCCATCTTTTTGCACCATCCGCACCAGTCGGTATACATGTCAATCATTACCGTCTTGGGCATCGAGTCCTGCTTTCTCATGGCCTCCTCTATGCCCATCCATTTTATCTGTGCCGTAACGACTTGTGCGCCACAGACAATCGCTATAATAATGAACAAGACCTTTTTCATCTCATAAAAATTTAAACTGCAAATATACGAAACTATCCGTTTATAAACGGTATCGTAACCTTAAAATTATTTTAATATTCTGTTTTTTATATTGCAATGAATGTGCCGAAATAATTATATGTTCTTTTGATGTTTGAATCGTAATATTTTTTACTTTTGAAGCAAAAAATTTTTTATTTTATAATTATGAAAAGAACATTTCTGTTAATCGGTTTGTTTGCAGTATCGAGTGCTGTATTTGCCCAGTTAAGATTGGATAATCAAGGGAAAACGATACTTGGTAATTATAATGCATCAACACTTGAATGTAGAGGTGGTGCAATTTTTTCACGTTGGAATGCAGAATGGTGTAAAATACACCTAGATTGGACTACTACAAATGGCGCTGCACATTTATACTGTACCAGTGAGAATTTTACAGTAGGTCCTATGACTATTATGTAGGTGTCGGTTATTTTCGCTATATGCAGTTGCAACATTCTCCCTCCATAACTTCTGATGCAAGGTTAAAGGAAAACATAAGGCCTATTGAGTCGGCACTGGGCAAACTTATGCTGGTTAATGGAAAAAGTTTCAACTACATAGACAATTTCAGCGATAGTCTTAAAATTACTGCGCTTAGGGAAAGGAATAGAAGAATTACATACGGCTTTATTGCGCAAGAACTAAAGGAGGTTCTGCCAGAAGTTGTTAACGAGCCTGATGAGTTGAATGAATACTATAGTGTGGACTACACAGCGATTATTCCATTGCTGGTGGAAGCATTAAAGGAGCAGCAAAGTCAAATAGCAGAACTTCAGGAACAAATTGCAAACATTGGGGATGAAGGAATTGAAGAGAAAAGTATAAGAATCCATAATGATGATGAAAATAAAAGCAAAGTATCAGAACCTAATGCTGTTTTGTATCAAAACACTCCTAATCCGTTTAATATTGAGACAGTAATTAGATATTATATACCTGAGAACACTGGACAATCTACATTGTTGATATTCGATATGCAGGGTACACTGAAGAAACAATTGCAAATTGTTATAATTGGCAATGGTTCGGTAACGGTTAGTGCTTCTGAATTGCCAGCAGGAATGTACATCTATTCATTGATTGTTGACGGCAGAGAGATTGATAGCAAACGGATGATTTTGACTGAATAAAATTTGATTGATATGAAAAAGTTAATTGTTGCCATAATCTCCTTATTAACGATGATTTCTATTTCGTGTGAAAAGGAAGTAATTGAAGAACCTAATAATACGAATTCTGTTTCTGATAGGACATTTTTTGTGGACTATCGCATGAAATGGGTAGGAGATTATATTTGCCAAAAAGAGAGTAATTGTCAAGATACAAGGACTGTGTTGCTACATATCACATTAGCGGATGGGGATTCATTGCTTAATATAAAGGAAGAAAAAAAGAACGCCGGGTATGATTATATGAATTTAAAGGCAACGGTTACTCCATACGGCGATATGTGGCATTATAGTGGCATAAATGCATTGCAGTATAACTTTAGGGCAAGTTTTTATGCCGACAGCATATATGTGCGTTATTTTTTATTATATGGACACAATTGTGCCCCATATTATATATATAAAGGAATCAAAGAGGGAAAATAGACTTTATGAAAATTAGAATAATACTCATACTAAACTTTATGGTATGCTTTTTTGTTGCGTATGCACAGAATCCATTTGATGATTCTAACTTGACAATTGTAATTCAGGACGATTTTAATACATTCAATTCTTCACGGTGGGAGATAGGTAATAATCAAGTTCATGGTGAAGGTTCTAATGAAGAACCTCAAGTATATACAAGTGATAATGTATATGTTGACAACGGGAAACTAGTGTTAAGAACAAAAAGATATGATCATACACACCCTGGGGGAGGTGATTGTTATTATATTGATATTGGAGGTCATAAATTTACATCGGGTAAGGTAAGAGGTTTGCAGTCTTATAAATACGGCTATTTTGAAATATATGCAAAAATTCCGACAGGTCAGGGTTACTGGCCGGCATTTTGGATGTGGGAAGAATCGTCAGATACAACAGACTATTGGTATAATGAAATTGATGTATTTGAGGGCAACGGTTGCTTGACTGATAGTGTTACCTGCAATGTACATTGGAATTTTGTGAGCCCCAAACCAAAGAAACCTAATTTACATGATAGTGTCAGTAATATCCCTGCTCTAAATTATGATGATTCGTATCATTGGTACGGAATGAAATGGGATCCATATGAAATATCATGGTATATAGATAGACAATTGGTAAGGACTGTATCTAATAATATGGAAGATGTTGGCATACAAAATTCTATGCATATAGTTATTAATTCAGCATTGTTTCCTTATGGTTGGCATTGTAGAACTGATACCACAAATATACAAGTGCCTAATTATATGTACGTTGATACGGTTAATATATGTCTATTTACATGCGATGATAATACGGTCGTGAATGAAATCGATTATAATTCGTTCAGTTATGGAATAAAGAAATCGATTACATTAAGCGGTGCATCGTCATTGGCGTATGGACAAAATATTTATCTAAAGGCCACCGACTTTATTGAATTGCAATCTGGTTTCGAAGCACCGCTTGGTTCTCAGTTGTCATTGCAAATAATGGAATGTACAAATTATTAATTTTAAATGTTAGTCGAATGAAAACAAAATGTATATTGCTTCTGATACTTGTTTCTGCAATATTCCTATGCGCAACTTGTGAAAAAGAACCTTACGAGAATAAACCAGGTGAAAATGGGCATAGGACTATTGATTATAGGTCGAATTGGTATGGCACATACGAATGCGAGAAAAGTGCTACATATATTAGTCTTCTTAATGTATCAGTTGAAATTTTGCCAGTTGAAGATGATTCTTCGGTGTATATAAGGGAACGTATCATATACGATCTAAACGAAACTGAACTAAAAGTTATTAAAATGAAAGCGATGGTTAATGCTGAAGGATTTTTTTCAGGTATAATGCGGGAACCAGATCCTTATGCTCAAACAAACTATGTTACTGGTTATTTTTATAGCGATAGCTTATATATGAAACGATATACGGCCTATGATTCTATGCCAACAGTGCCAGATGATTCAGTTCGGGGTGATATTATAAGATATTCTGGAGTTAAGATGATGAACTGAAAACAATATAAGCAAACTCCACGGTTCTTTTATTTAGACAATGTTATTACTTATGATACAGATAGTTGTCATTTGAACAAATCCGCAGGCTGAGCGTTAGTCGAAGCCGCGTTTGTCACACTATCACATTACGTTACCATACCCTTCGACTACGCTCAGGGGGCGGTTCTGGGGCGGTAGGGTGCAGGAATTTAGTTTCCAAACGAAAGAGCCGTGAGCAAGCTCTACAAATTATCACTTTTTTTTAGTTTTGCAATTAAGAAATATTTTTTAAATTTGCCATTCCTAATTAAATTGTTCAAACAAATTAAAAAACAAATAAAATTATGAGTGAAATCACAAAATTGAATCCACAGGGTGTATGGAAGAACTTCTATTCACTGACACAGATTCCGCGTCCATCGAAGCACGAAGCAAAAGTTGTGGCTTTTGTTAAGGAATTTGGCGAAAAGTTAGGTCTCGAAACTATAGTCGATGAAATCGGCAACGTAATAATCCGCAAGCCGGCAACTCCAGGTATGGAAAACCGCAAGGGCGTTATCCTTCAGGGACACCTCGACATGGTTCCGCAGAAGAACAACGAGAAGGTTCACGACTTCACAAAGGACCCGATTGAAACCATCATCGATGGCGAATGGGTACGCGCAAATCAAACTACCCTCGGTGCCGACAACGGTATGGGTTGTGCTGCTGCTATGGCAGTTCTCGAATCGAAGGACATCGCACACGGACCAATCGAAGCCCTCTTCACAATCGACGAGGAAACCGGTATGACTGGTGCTAACCACTTGAAGGCTGGTATGCTCAAGGGCGACATCCTTATGAACCTCGATTCTGAAACCGAAGGCGAACTTTATGTAGGTTGCGCTGGTGGTGTTGACGTAAATGTTACCATGAAGTATGACGAATGCGCTGCTCCTGCTGGCTACACTGCTTACCGTATCGATGTTAAGGGATTGAACGGTGGTCATAGCGGTATGGACATCAACATTGGTCGTGCAAACGCCAACAAGCTCCTCGTTAGATTCCTCAACCACTGCCTCTACAAGACCGACATGCGTCTTGCTGAAATCAAGGGTGGTGACATGCGCAACGCTATCCCACGCGAGGCTTACGCAATAGTTCTCATCGCTAATGCCGACTGCGCTAACTTCGAAGCAGAAGTTGCAAGATTCGACGGCTACTACAAGAGCGAATTCGCTGCTACCGAAAAGGGTATTGCTCTCTGCGCAGCTAAGACTGCTATGCCAGCAAAGGTTGCAGAAAAGGAAATCGGAGAAAAGATAATCAAGGCTACATTTGTATGCCCTCACGGAGTTGTAAGAATGAGCGACTCTATGCCTGGTTTGGTTGAAACTTCGAACAACTTGGCAATCGTAGAGTGCAAGGACGGTAACTTTGCTGTTAAGTGCCTCACCCGTAGCTCTGTAGAATCGGCAAAGAAGGGTACTATGTACAAGATTGGTACTGTTTTCGACCTTATTGGTGCAAATGTTGAGTTCACTGGCTCGTACCCGGGATGGAACCCGAACATGAATTCACCTATCCTCAACACAATGAAGGACTGCTACAAGAGGCTTTTCAACGAGGATGCTAAGGTTATGGCTATCCACGCAGGTCTCGAATGCGGTTTGTTGGGCTTTGTTTACCCCAACTGGGATATGATTTCGTTTGGTCCTACTATCGAACATCCGCACTCACCGGTTGAGAGAGTTAACATCGCATCGGTTGAGAAATTCTGGAAGTTCTTGGTTGAAACCTTGAAGAATGTTCCTGTAAAATAATTAGTGTTTTACATACAATGGAAAAGGCGGAGAAATCCGCCTTTTTTTCATATTGTAATAGGGAATGTTACCTATTTGTTTAAGGGGATTTTTCATGAGTATTTATGCACTTTTCGCTTAAAAATCCTAGTGTATGATTTCAGAATTTCTTGAGATAAAGGCTTTTTCAAAAGTATCAGTTCGCAGTTTACAATATTTTTTAATCACACAACATTGTATCACACAAGTTTGTGTTAAATGGAATTTACTGTGATTTCCTTTATGTTTAATTCCTTAAATTTATTATTGCATAAATGCATATAATTATATAAATTTGCATTTTGACTATCTCAATCAAGTTATGGATAAAAATATTGTATATCAAGACATTTCGGCTGTAGATGCGTTATGGACAATTTACCAGCAGCAAAACGAATGGGTTCGCAAAACCTTCCTTGCAAGGGTAAATAAGGCTGATGGAGATGCTGAAATGCCATATTTGCGGACAAGCGAAGAAATGATGAAGATTTCTCGTGAACGCATGCGTGACATTATTGCTGGGCATGAACCTACACTTTCGCATGATGAAGTAATGAAGTTGGTTAACGATGCCATAGCAGTAAATGTATGAATGTAAGATGGTCGGAGCGGGCTGCAACCGAATTTGCAGAAACGATAGCCTATATAACAAGAGAATTCGGTCAGAAAAGTGCTCAAAAAGTGAGCAATCAAATAAATAATGCCATTGCAAATATTTCAAATTTCCCAGAAATAGGTGCTGTAAGTTTCTTCTGTGAAGAAACAGAAATTGAATTTCGTGAATTACATAGTTATCTAAATAGTGTAGTATATGCAATCCATTGTGATGAAATCTATATTGTAAGTATCTGGAGCAATCGCCAAGACCGTGATGACTTATATTTTGCTTTACGGCAGGAATCCAAAGACCTATAAATTTATCCAAAGCAATGGTGCGCTGAAAGTTATGTTAGGATTTCCTCCTCATTCCGCTTCTTAAAATTTCCTTAAATTTATTATTGCAGAAAAACTTTTCTTAATGTATTTTTGCAATCGCTATAATTGTGTATTGCAAAATGGCAGCATCGGAAATATCGCATGTAGGTACGGTAAAGTCGGTTGAGGGCAATACCGCCACCGTCGAAATTCAGGTTTCGTCGGCTTGTGCATCGTGCAAGGCCACATCGTTCTGCGGTTCAAGCGAATCGGGCAGTCGTGTCATCGAGGCGCAACTTGCGGAAGGTCAAACCATTTCGGTGGGCGACGAGGTACGCGTGCTTATGACGCAGACAATGGGCACAAAGGCAATCATTATAGGTTATGTTATTCCATCGGCCGTAGTGCTGGCAGGACTTTTCGTGCTGATAGGTGTAGGTATGAACGAAGGTATTGCCGCGTTGATTTCGCTTGGCTTGCTGACGATTTACTATGTGGTACTCTACCTGTTGCGTGACAAATTAAAAAAGGAGTTTAACTTTAAAATCGAAAGGCAAAATGTCTGACAGGCCAAAAGGCTTGCTGTGTAATTACTTTATCAACGGCATATTATCTTTTTAATCCTTGTTCAGCGTCTCACCCAATTCTCGATTTTAACACCAGGCATCTGCGAAAAATGTTTTACATTGTCTGTTACCAAGATGAGGTTGTAATGTCGTGCTGTTGCTCCTATCAGGATGTCAAAGTCTTCAACAGATAGTCCGTTGCTTACCAAATGCTGTCGAATTTCTGCATAATCTTTTATTGTCTCCGTAATGGCTATCGTGCCGATGTCGTTTTTAAAATCGTTGACTTCGTTAAGATGTCTTTCTACGCTTTTGCTGTGAAGCGCACCAAATAGCAATTCTGCGTAAGTTATTTCACTAATACACAATTCTTTGAAATCAATTTGGGCAATTTTTTCTGCTACACCGTTTCGCTTTTTGAAATATTCAATACAGATGTTTGTGTCAAGAATATATTTGTACATAATCAGTCAAAACTTTGAATAGTCCTGCTACCTTTTTTATTACCGCGACTTTGTTTTAGAATTTCTTCAACATCATCATCACCGCTGTCGTTTGCCCAGCATCCAGCAAGCGAACGGAAATTTTTTTCACGTTCATACTCTAAGTCTGCAGAATCCATAGTTTTCGGTTCGCGAACTGAATCCAACAGCAAAACTGCAAGTTCAAGTTTTGCACTGGCACTTAATTCTTTTAGTGTCGGCCAGAAAGATGCTATCACAGGAGATTTAATCGCTTCCATTTTTACTTTTTTTGCAAAAATACTTATTTTTCTAATCTCCGCAAATTACGTTTGCAATAATTTTTTTTATAACCTCAAATTGTACAGACGCAATATCTTGTGTCTCAACTAAACCATTTCAAACCATCCTAAACATTTTCCTTTTTTCTTTGCATTTCCATTCCAATACATTATATTTGCCTTGCGATAATGCACAAATTGTATAACCTAAAAACACAACATAAATGACTTAGAAAACAAACATAATTAATTGACTTTAAAATAAAAAAGCGTTTTTGCTTTTGTCCTTATTCTTAAATTCTGGAAAATTTATGCGATGTGGCAATAGTGAAAATGCTCGCGGTTTTTCCGTGGGCTTTTCTTATTCATCGCAGGGTATTTCCAGAAACCTAAGAATAGATAAGAGTTAATCGAAGCCCACTTTTTTATAGTTGAATGTAAAATGCTGTTTGGGGCTTGCAGCGAAGAAACAAAATGAATTATGAAGAGATTTTTATCATTTTTGATTTATATAGTCCTATTTGGTGGTTATGCAATGGCCTATCACTTTTCATCAGTAAGCGAAAGCGGACAAACATTATATTATAACATTACATCAAATACGGAACCCTATACTGTAGAAGTGACTTATCAAACTGGACAAAATGTTGACAATAATTGGGTCGGTTACTCTACATATCCGATTGGCAATCTTACAATACCTGCATCTGTTACTTACAACAATAAGATATATTCAGTAACAAGCATAGGCACTGATGCTTTTAGTGGGTGTAGAGGACTTACATCTGTTACAATTCCCCGTTACATTACGAGTATTGGGTGGTGTGCTTTTAAAAATTGTGATGGATTGACATCTGTTTATTATAATGGTGATATAGCAGAATGGTGCGGAATTTCATTTGCGTCCCAACCGCTTACCTATGCACATAACTTATATATTAACAATCAGTTGGTGACGGATTTGGTAATACCAGAAACGATAACAGAGATAAAGTCGTATGCTTTTTCTGGAGCATCTTGTCTTACTTCTGTAACAATCCCCAATTCGATTACAAGCATTGGCTATAAAGCATTTGCTAAATGTTATGGGCTTCCAACGGTGACAATCCCCAGTTCTGTGACGAGTATTGGTGACGAAGCGTTTGTAGATTGCATTAGACTTACAACTGTGAATTTTAATGCCACAAATTGTGCAAGTATGTATTTGGTATGGGATGGATGTACTGCTTTGATGACATTAAATATAGGGAATAATGTTACGAACATACCAGATTTTGCTTTTGAAGATTGTAGCGAACTGACATCTGTTGTAATTCCCAATTCTGTTAATGTCATTGGTGAATGTGCATTTGCATATTGTACAAGTATGACATCGTTAACAATCGGTAATTCTGTTACAAGTATTGGTATTTATGCATTCATTGGTTGCTGGAGGCTTACATCATTAACAATTCCAAATTCAGTTACGAACATTGGTGAAATGGCGTTTTATAATTGCAGCAATATAACCGCCATATATTCATTAGCAGTAAATCCCCCTACGATAGAAACAAGTTCTTTTGAATCGTCAATTTGCAGTATCCCAGTATTTGTCCCATGTGGTCGTGTTTCCGTCTATAATGATGCTGAGAATTGGAATGTTTTCACAAATATTCAAGAAAATCCAGATTGTGCTGGTGTAGATGAAAACAAAATTGCAAACATTGAAGCATATCCTAATCCTGCTGGTAATGTCTTGTATATAAGCGCAGAAGAAATAATCTCTGAAGTTTGTATTGTAAATGCAATGGGACGAATTGTAAAGAACGTGGAAGTGAATGCAGATACTGCAGTTTGCAATGTGGAAGATTTATCGGATGGCGTGTATGTGGCAAATGTCCGATTCAAGAATGGATATGACGATGTTTACAGAAAGAAATTTGTAAAAAATAAATGATATTTGTCGTTAGGTTAGATTAAAATATGTTATTGATATGAGAAAGATTTGCTTTGTTTTATTTCTGGGAATTTTACTCCTGACAAATTATGCAATGTCACAAGATTTGTTAGTGTGCGGTAATAGTGTTGATTTAAGTGCAAATATTGAAAATTATTCGTCTTTTTCTTGGTTTTGCGATGGTGTTAATGGAACTTTTTCTAATGCACATTCGTTAATCACGACTTTTACATTGGCAAACGATGTGAATTTACAAAGTTTTCTTGATGTAAGATTTTATTACAATGCTAATGTTGGTGGAGAAATTGTTTCTGACACAATTAATGTTTGCTTCATTAAGCAACCAAGGGCAGTGATAAGTATGTACGAGGGCGATACATTGGTTTGCGGTCTTGTAACTCCGTTCCTTTTGCATGCAGACGAACATGGTGACGAAATCAGCGGTTACTGGTACGAGGAGAACCCATCAACGGCGTTTGGCGCGGTTAATAGCACAAATACTGATGCTACAGTTACAAGTTATGGTAATCACAATTTCTACTGGGTAGAATGCAATGGTTCTGATGATAATCCGCAATATTGTAAGGATACGGCAGGTCCTTGGACAATACATTTCGTTAGAAACCCTTTGGCACAGATAAATCAAGATGAAATGACATTCTGCGGATACGATGGTCAACTCCATGCAGATTTTAATGGTGTAGGAATTGGTCGTTGGAGTACTAATGTTCCGAACCAGAATATACTTGCAATCGACGATAGAAGTAATCCAACCACAATGATTCACACTACCATTCTTAACCGTGACAATCCTAGTTATCCATACTATGAGATATATTGGACGGTACAGAATACCGAGTATTGTACAGACAAAGATACTGTAAAAGTAGTATTTGCAGGAGTACCTTCCGAATCTATTGTAGTTGTTCCTCCTGTATGCTTTGGCGGACCGGCAATTCTTACGGCACACGATGAAACTCTGCCAGTTTACAATTGGAACTATGGAGCAGGCGTTCTTGATAGTGTTGAAACAAATTCTTTGGGTGGCGAATATCGTATTTTCGTTCACTGGGAAGATTATCTAAATGAACATACTGTTGATTTGACCACTATTAACTCGTGGGGATGTTATTCATACTTGGGCAGAACAAACATTAATGAACCAAATACAGGGAAAATAGAGGCAAGGTTTATGATAAGTGCAGACATTGATGTAAATAATCTTGTCGCGCCAGATGCTCATATATATATGAGAACACAACAAATTACGGAGGTACAGTAAACTATATTTGCGAATGGCATTTTGGTGATGAAACAATCGAAAATAATTGTGATGAACTTGTTGAACATGTTTATGTGGACCCCAATTGTTACTATCCTTATCTTGTAGTGTTTAACAACGACATTCCACAATGTAGAGATACGGCTATGCTTGAAAATTGCTTGTTAATCAGGAATGATATTGTCGAATATAATATGGATGATATTAGTATTTCTCCCAATCCAGTTACAAATATCATGAATATCATCTCTTCAGAAACAATTTCCGAAATCGAAATTGTCAATGTGATGGGACAGGTTGTTTATCGCACAGAGGTAAATGCTGACAATGCGGTTTGCGATCTGGAAGGATTGAATGCAGGAGTTTATATTGTGAGAATTTACGGAACAGATGCGGATTCTATTTGGGAACAGCGAAAGTTCGTAAAGGAATAGAATGTCAAAACATATACGATAAAATAGGGACGGTGTAATGCCGTCCTTTTTTTGTCGTAACATTATGAATTATAATGTCGCAAATGCCATATAAAAAACAAATTATAAAAGGCAAAATGAAAGTTATGTTTTTTGGTGTGCGATTTATTTTTTTGTTACCTTTGCAGAAAATTAGTAAAAATGGAAAAGAAGGTTGCAAAACAGAAAAAGCGTATGCCCAAGCGGATGTCGAAACTTGGGATGTGGATGATGCAGAATAAAGGTGGCATTGTCGTTGTAGTTGACAGAAGAGCGGTAAACAAATGAGGAGTCTTTGTAATCTTACAACCTATTTTTCAAAACTATTAGAAAATCATCAAACAACCAGAAACTTGAAACAATATGTGCAGAACAATCCGTATATTAGGTAACGATAAGATGTGCGAAAGTCTTTTCTTTCTGGCAACCGAATTGTCAAAGGAAAACGACAGCATAATTGTTTCCGAAACGCAAGACGAATCGGATAATTATACGCCCAAAGAGGTGGAAGATGCTTTTTTTGCAGGTTCACGGGTGGCAATGGCAGAAACTATTGCAGATATTGTAGGGTATTCTTCTAATCATCAAACAATTTCAAACTTATAAACAACATCAAACAACTTGAAACTTAGAAACATAGAAACCAGAAACAGAATAGAGAAATAACAAAATAATAATTTAAATCAGTGAATTTATGGAGATTGTAATTTGGACTGTGATACCTTTATGTGCGCTAGGAATAGTGTTAGCAATAATACTGTTCTTTGTTGCAAAGAAATTTAAGGTAGAAGAGGACCCGCGCATCGACGAGGTTGAGGCTTGTCTGCCGGGAGCAAATTGCGGCGGATGCGGATTCCCGGGTTGCCGAGGATTGTCGGAAGCCGTTGTGAAAAGCGGAAATCTTGACGGCAAGTACTGCCCTGCTGGTGGTAATGCTGCTATGAGCAAGATTGCTGCCGTTATGGGACTCGAAGCCGAGGAGAAGGAACCTGTTGTGGCTGTCGTAAGATGCTGCGGTTCGCACGATAAGCGTCCTCAGACATCGAACTACGACGGTGCAAAGACCTGCGCCATCGCTCATGCTACATCGAGCGGCGACACCGGTTGCCAGTACGGTTGCCTTGGTTATGGCGACTGCGTTGCAGGATGCCATTTCGGTGCAATATCGATTAACGAGGAGACTGGTCTTCCCGAAATCGACTACGACAAGTGTGGTGGTTGTGGCGGTTGCGCCAGAATGTGTCCGCGCGGTGTCATCGAAGTTAGACCTCGTGGCAAGAACGACCGTCGCGTTTATGTCGGCTGCATAAACAAGGACAAGGGTGGCGAAGCAATGAAGGCTTGCAAGGCTGCTTGCATCGGTTGCGGAAAGTGCGCAAAGGCTTGTCCGTTCGAGGCTATCACCGTCGAAAACAATGTAGCATACATCGACTTCACAAAGTGCAAGTCGTGCCGTAAGTGCGTTGCCGAATGCCCGACAGGAGCAATCAATGCAGTTAACTTCCCACCGAAGCCTGCAACTCCGCCAGCACCGGCTGCACCAAAGCCCGAAGCTCAGCCTGCACCTGCACCACAGGAGGCAAAGCCGGAAGCAACAGTGGTAGGTAACAATGTAAACAACAACTAAACTTCAGGAGGACTCATCGTGTTAAGAACTTTTCCAAAAGGTGGTGTTCATCCACAAGAAAATAAGATTTCGAAAGGAAATCCAATCGAAAGAATAGAACTGCCGAAGCAGGTAATGATTCCTATTGCACAGCACATCGGTGCTCCTGCTGAACCGGTTGTAGCAAAGGGCGACACCGTAAAGGTCGGTCAGCTCATCGCTAAGAGCACAGGTTTCGTCTCGGCAAACATCCACTCGTCTGTGTCGGGTACAGTCGCAAAGATTGAAAAGACAATCGATACATCGGGTTACAAGAATACCTGCATCTTCATTAATGTCGAGGGTGATGAATGGCTCGAAACTATCGACCGCACTCCCGATGTGAAGACCGAAATAACAATGACCGCCGAAGAAATCCGCGCAAGAATTGCAGAATGCGGTATTGTTGGTACTGGCGGTGCTACTTTCCCAGCACATGTAAAACTTTCGATTCCGCAAGGTAAGAAGTGCGAACACCTTATTATTAATGGTGTTGAATGCGAACCTTACCTTACTGCCGACCACAGACTTATGCTCGAACATACCGAGGAAATAATGGTTGGTTGCAAGATTATACAGAAAGCAACTGGCGCAGAGAAGGTTATCATCGGTATCGAAAACAACAAGCCCGATGCAATCGCAAAGATGACCGAAGCTGCAAAGAAGTACGGAATCACCGTTATGCCTTTGAAGGTTAAATATCCGCAAGGTGGTGAAAAACAGCTCATCAAGGCTACTGTAAACCGCGAAATCCCTGCTCCTCCAGCATTGCCTATCGATGTTGGTTGCGTAGTTCAGAATGTTGGTTCTACCTTCGCAATTTACGAGGCAGTACAGAAGAACAAACCTCTGTTCGAGCGTGTTGTAACTGTAACTGGTAAGTCGGTTAAGTCGCCGAAGAACATACTTGCAAGAGTTGGTACTCCATTGAGCCACCTTATTGCAGCAGTTGGCGGTTTGCCCGAAGACACTGGTAAGGTAGTAAACGGCGGACCTATGATGGGTAAGGCTGTAAAGTCGCTCGAAGTTCCTGTAACAAAGGGTACATCGGGCGTATTGATGTTCAAGGAGAGCGAAAGCGTCCGTATGGAAGAAAACGCTTGTATCCGTTGCGGAAAGTGCGTAAGCGCATGCTGCATGGGACTTGAACCTTACTTGCTCAAGAACCTCGCAAAGATTCGCGACTTCGATGCTTTAAAGGAAGAAAGAGTGCTCGACTGTATCGAATGCGGTTCGTGTAGCTTCACCTGCCCTGCAGGAATCCCGATTACCGACTACATACGCTACGGTAAAGCGACAGTAACAAAAATTTTAAGGTCTAAAAAATAGTAACAGCTATGGCAGATAATAGATTAGCAATCGCAATGTCACCGCACGTTCACAGCAACGAATCGGTGAAAAAGATAATGTACAGCGTGGTAATTGCGCTGTTACCAGCCTTCTGCGTATCGGTTTACTTCTTCGGACTAAATGCTATCAGGGTGACACTCATCTCGATAGTTGCATGTATGGCCGTTGAATGGCTGATTCAGAAGTTCCTTTTGAAAGGTAAAACAACAATCTTTGACGGATCGGCAATAGTAACAGGTATGCTTCTGGCATTCAACGTTCCTGCCAACCTCGACTGGTGGATTATAGTTATCGGTGCAATTGTCGCTATCGGTATCGCAAAGATGACTTTCGGCGGACTTGGAAACAACCCGTTCAACCCAGCAATCGTAGGTCGTGTGTTCCTGCTCATTTCGTTCCCGTCGCAGATGACAACTTGGCCAACCCCACAGCCAATATGGGACATCAAGGCTCTCGATGCAGTAACAGGTCCTACACCACTGGGACTTCTCAACGAAGGTCAGATGGTTGACATGCCCTACATGGATATGTTTGTCGGCAACATGGGCGGTTCGCTCGGCGAAATGTCGGCAATAGCACTGCTTATCGGCGGTATATTCCTGCTCATCCGCAAGGTCATAACCTGGCATATTCCAGTAGCAGTTCTCGGAACTATGGCAGCTTTCTCGGCAATCCTCTGGGGCGTTGACCCGACCAAGTACGCCGACCCGCTGTTCCATATCCTCGCTGGTGGTGCTCTCCTCGGTGCTATCTACATGGCAACCGATATGGTAACATCGCCTATGACTGGCAAGGGAATGTTGATTTATGGTGTCGGAATCGGTATTATCACCATTTTAATCAGAACATGGGGCGCATATCCAGAAGGTATGTCGTTTGCAATCCTCATTATGAACGCACTTGTTCCGCTGATTAACAACTGGTGCAAGCCGAAACGTTTCGGTGAGGTTGTAAAACCGCCAAAGGAAGAGGTAAAGAAATAATTGTGGAACCTAAAAAAGAATTATCATGGCAAAGAAACAAAGTTCTTTAATAAATATGGTGCTCACGTTGTTCGTGATTACAACAGTAGCAGCCGTGGCTCTCGGTTTCGTATATTACTTTACCCAGGAGCCTATTTCACAGGTGAAAGAAAAGAGATTGAAGGAAGCCCTCACAAAGGTTCTCCCCGAATTTGACCATCAGGAAGCCGAAGAAGTTGACGGAACTCCAGTTTACAAGGCATTCGATGCTAACAACCAGCTAGTTGGTACTGCTATCGAAGCTGTTACCGACAAAGGTTTCGGCGGTGATGTAAAGGTGCTTGTAGGCTTTGATACCGAAGGCAAGATTTTCGGATATTCGGTTCTCGAACATAAGGAAACCGCTGGACTTGGCTCTAAGATGGGCGAATGGTTCCAGGAAGGCGGAAAGGGAAATGTCATCGGCAAGGACCTTTCTACCGAAGCAAAGGTTAGAAAAGACGGTGGCGATGTTGACGCTATCACAGCAGCAACAATTTCGTCGCGTGCTTTCTGCGATGTTCTCAACAGAGCTTACGCAACATACAAGTCAGCGGGCAGCTCATGCGCACAGCAGACCGAAGCAGAACCTCAAGAAGAAGTAAAGGAAGAAGCTTCTGAAAATGTTGAACCTACAAATGAAGGAGGAAACGACAATGAATAACTGGAAGAATTTCACGAAGGGTTTTATAAAGGAGAACCCCGTATTGGTAATGCTGCTCGGTTGCTGTCCTACTTTGGGTACTACCACATCGGCAATCAACGGCTTGAGCATGGGACTTGCCACCACATTCGTCCTCGTATGCTCCAACATAGTAATATCGCTAATCAAGAACCTTATTCCAGACAAGGTGCGTATTCCTTCGTACATCGTAGTAATCGCATCGTTTGTAACAGTGATCGACTTGCTTATGCAGGCATACTTGCCGGGCATTTACGAGACATTGGGCTTGTTCATTCCGCTTATCGTTGTTAACTGCATAGTTCTCGGTCGTGCCGAAGCTTTTGCATCGAAGAACGGTGTTTGGGCATCCTGCGTCGATGGTCTGGGAATGGGCTTGGGCTACGCTCTGGCTCTTATGATTCTCGGTGCTGTCCGCGAAGTTCTCGGTAGCTTGTCAATCTTCGGCTGGCAGTTCATTCAGGCAGACGGAATTTTGGTATTCGTACTTGCTCCGGGTGCATTCTTCGGATTGGCATATTTTATAGCAGTAGTAAGAAGGTTTAACAAATAAAATTTACGACTATGGCATACATACTCATTATAATATCGGCAATGCTCGTTAATAATATCGTGCTTGCCCAGTTTCTCGGAATTTGCCCGTTCTTAGGCGTATCGGGAAAAGTTAAGACTGCTGTCGGAATGGGTAGCGCAGTCCTGTTCGTTATGGCACTTGCCACAATAGTGACATGGTTGATACAGACATACGTACTCAATCCGTTGGGCATACAGTTTATGCAGACGGTAGCGTTCATCCTTGTTATCGCTGCATTGGTTCAGATGGTCGAAATCATCCTCAAGAAGATCAGCCCGTCGCTGTATCAGGCATTGGGTATATTCCTGCCGCTTATCACCACCAACTGTGCAATCCTTGGTGTTGCAATTATGGTTGGAAACGGCACATTCAACGCAATGGGACTTGATCCATCGGGATTGCTTCCATCAATTGTATTCGCAATAGGTACTGCATTAGGTTTCATGCTTGCATTGGTAATCTTCGCAGGTATCCGCGAACATTTGGCAAAGCTTCCGATTCCAGAAGGCATGAAGGGTGTTCCTGCTGCTCTTGTAGTTGCTGGTATCCTCGCACTTGCTTTCATGGGATTCTCAGGATTGGTTTAAAAGATCCAGATTTTCAGATAAGGGACTGCATGGCATATTGCTGTGCGGTCTTTTTTTTTGTCGAGACGCCGTTGATGGATTTTGCCCGTTTCACGCAGATACCGTTTCAAGTTTCTTGTTATTTGGGACATGAAGGTGATTTTTGTTTTGCAGACTGTTCGTCTGGTTTTCCGCAAGTCTGTTAGACTTTTCTTCTTTTAGCCTTTTTGCAATTATTCTTGCTCTCGTATCGATTCCTTGTGGATTTCGGAAAAAAGAGTAGCAATCATTTCTTTCGACAGTCCTATTTTTTCGGCATATTCGCTTCGCGATTCCAGAACTTTTTTCCAGCGGTCAATTTGTAGGATTGCAACATTGCGCGATTTCTTCAATTCCCCTATCTCGTTGGTAATTGCGAATCTTTGCTTCAAAATATCAATTAGCTGATAGTCGAGGACATCAATTTTGTTTCTAAGCGTTTCGAGTTCCATTTCGTAGTTGTGGTCATCAATGGCTGGACTTTTTATCTTTAGGCTGTCGATAAGGTCTTTGACATCGGATGGAGTAAGTTGCTGGTTGCTATCGCTTAGTGCTTGTTGCGGACAGCAATGCGATTCTATCATCAGTCCTGCCATGTTGAGATTTATTGCCTGTTGTGCAATTTCGGCGATATATTTTGTGTTGCCGGCAATGTGGCTTGGGTCGCAGATGATTTTTATGTCAGGCATTCGGCGTGCAAGTTCAATCGGAATTTCCCAGCAAGGCAAATTGCGAAGTTTTGTTTCCGAAAATGGGTAAAAGCCTCGGCTAACAGCAATTATATCATCAAAACCGATTTTACGGAAACGTTCAATTGCACCGCACCACAAATCTACGTCGGGGTTGGTAGGATTTTTTACAAAGATCTTGAAATCTCCACCCTTAGCTGCATTGGCGATTTCCTGTACCGAAAACGGATTGGCAACGGTGCGCGCTCCTATCCAGAATGCCTTGAATCCGTATTTTCCAATAATTTCGACATGGTTTGCGTTGGCTACCTCGGTGATTACTGGAATGTTAAGTTCGTCCTGAATATGTTGCATCCATGTGAGTGCTTTTTCGCCAAGCCCTTCAAATGTGTCGGGATGAGTGCGCGGTTTCCAAATTCCAGCGCGGAAATAGTCTGGCGCGACAAGCTCTTTCAGTTGTCGAGCTGTCGTATAGACCTGTTCCTCGCTTTCGGCGCTACAAGGTCCGCATATCAGCATCAGTCTTTTAGCCATCGTTGCATTTTGGCGCAAAAATAATTTAAAATCCGGATACTTAATCTATGTTTTATGCGTTAATAACAATATGATACATGAATTTATGTGAAATGCGGAGGTTTCAAATAAAAGTATTAACTTTACGGCTCAATTTTTAGTATTGTCATGAAGAAATTTTTCAACTTTATATTCAGTAAGGCTTTCTGGCTTAACATACTGGGAATCATTTTGTTTTTTGTTCTGGCGGTTGTTATACTCATGTTCAGTCTTAAGTCATGTACAAGGCACGGCGAGGCGGTTACTGTGCCTACGGTAGTTGGTATGGATGCCGATGAGGCTATTGCAATGCTTGAAGACGAAGGCTTTGGCTATGAGGTTATTGACACGCTTTTTATTGATTCGTTGCCGAAAGGTGTGGTCGTGGAGCAGAATCCAGCTAAGGAGTCGCTTGTAAAGCACGGACGTACGGTGTATATGAAGGTAAATACAGCCAACGAGATTTTGGTCAAGATGCCATCGTTTGTCGGAGAGCAGTATAAGACACTGTCTGTCAGGTTGAAACATTCGAAGCTGAAGATGGGAAATGTGAAGTGGCAGAAGGATGGCGAAGTTGTCAATATTGTTTTGAAGCAAATGTACAATGGTCGTCCAATAGAGCCGGGAACCGAAATAAAGCAAGGTTCGCGCATCGATTTTGTTGTTGCAGGACGAGATCCGAACTCGAAGGAAGAGGAAGAAGATGAGGAGGATGAAATTTCTACGCTCGAAGAAATGAGCAGATTGGAGGAAGTCGCAACCTCAAAGTCTAATGATACTAATTCCGATGAATAACCTAAAGTGCTTTGTATGAAAAGGTTAGTTTCGATATTATTTTTTGTCGTTTGTGCTGTAGGTCTTTTTTCCCAGGAAGTTATCATTGACTGTGGAAATCCGGCGCTTAGTGACTACAGTGCGAAATATTTTGAAAAATATGGTGCTAAGGTTGCCACTTCCGATACTTTGGAATTGCCGTTTTTCGATGATTTTTCAGCTTCGTATATGTATCCCGATTCATCGAAATGGTCTGACAGATATGCATATGTCAACAATTCGTGTGGCAAGAATGCAATTTCTATAGGCGTGGCTACCCTTGATGCACTTGACCAGTACGGAAGAGTTTATGCAACGCTCCCAATAGGAATGTCGGATGTTGCCGACTACTTGACTTCCAAGCCTATAAACCTTCAGCGTAATGCTTCCGATTCGATTTACCTGAGTTTCTTCTACCAATGCGGAGGCAATGGCAATATGCCCGAGTTCCGCGATTCGCTTGTGTTGCAGTTCTATTCGGTTGACAATGACGAATGGCGTAGCGTTTGGAAAGCTGAGGGTGGCGAATTGATGAGTACATTCAAGCAGGTACTTGTGCCGATTGCCGATTCCGTATGGCTGAAAAAAGGATTCCGCTTTCGTTTCCTCAACTATGTGAGTATCAGTTCAAACTACGAGCCTAGCTGGCAGAGCAATGTTGACCAGTGGAATCTTGATTTCATTATTCTTGATGCAAACCGCACCTACAGCGACACCATTATTGAGGATGTTGCAATGATTAAGAATGTAGGACCTTTCTTGAAGGACTATACTGCTGTGCCGTGGAGTCATTTCCTAAGCAAAGGCCGAGATGCGGTTTACGACTCCATAACTTTTTCGTATGCCAACTTACAGAACGCAACACATAACATCAACCGTCAGTATGATGTGTTTGACAGGGACGAAAGGTCGTCGTTGATACCAACACGTACTTATCTCGATTATCATTGCGGCGACGACAGCGAAAACATTGGCGCCAGCGAGGAAATTTCATACACCAAGAAATTTTGCTATTTATTCAACGAGGAAAGCTATAGGGCTGACGATTCCGCAAAATTTCTCATTAGGGCTAACATAAAGACAGATGTTGCTCAGGCTCGTGAGTATTATCGTTGGAACGATACCGTAAGGTTCTATCAGGATTTCAAGAATTACTATGCCTACGACGATGGTTCTGCCGAAAAAGGCTACGGATTGTCGGGACAGGGGACTGCAAATGCAAGTCTTGCATATAGGTTCGACCCATATATGACAGATACGCTCTATGGGGTTTACATTTATTTCAATCGTACTCAAGGCGATGGTAACGTCAGGTATTTCTACCTTACCGTATGGGAAGACAACAATGGCGTACCTGGCGATACGATTGTTAGCAGGTTGGGCGTGCGGCCGTTATTTTCGAACGAGATAAACGGATATGTGTATTATCCGCTTGATACTGCAATTGTTATCAGCGGTACATTCTATGTGGGCTGGATAAAGACCACCAACGATATGCTCAATTGCGGTCTCGATATGGAAAACGATGCTCACGACAAGATTTTCTATAACGTGTCGGGAACTTGGCAGAACTCAATAATTTCTGGCGCGCTGATGATTCGTCCCGTATTTGGCTACGAACTAATGCAGGACGCTTCTGTTCCAATACAGCGTGTTACAACATCATGCAGCATTTTCCCGAATCCGGCATCTGACGAGATAAATGTAGATGGCGATTTCAGCGGAGTGATGATATACGACAGTCTTGGTCGTTTGGTAATGCAGTCGGGAGACGAGCGGGTTATAAACGTTTCGGCATTGCCAGATGGTACATACATTGTACGACCGTATTCCGAAAGCAAGGTTTTTGACGCAGTCAAGATACTAATAATGCGATAGCCCGTATGGATAAGAATTTTGAAGAACTTGAAGACATCGACGAACTTGATGACCTTGATTTTGATGATGAATCGGGTTGCGAGGAGTCGGGCGATGAAAAATACGAGCATAAGCATTTGGTAGTAGAACTCGGGCAGAAGTCGATGCGAATAGACAAATATCTGTCGCTTCGATTGCCAAGCACCTCGCGCAACAGAATACAGTCTGCTGCCGAAGGAGGCTGTGTATATGTGAACGGCAAGCCTGTGCGTAGCAGCTACAAGATTAAGCCCAACGATGACATTAGCATAATGCTTTCGTTTCCCAAACGCGAAACTGGTATTATTCCGCAGGACTTGCCGCTTGATGTCGTATATGAGGATGATGACCTGATTGTTGTGAACAAGGCAGCTGGTATGGTGGTTCATCCTAGTCTGGGGCATTTCGAGGGCACATTGGTAAATGCGCTTGCATATAGGTTCAAGGATTTGCCTATGTTCAATGCTGACACATTCCGTCCCGGGCTTGTGCATCGCATCGACATGAATACGTCGGGACTGCTTGTTGTGGCAAAGTCGGAAGTTGCCCGCGAAGGACTTGCAAGTCAGTTCTTCTATCACACATGTAAGCGTGCCTACAATGCTCTTGTTTGGGGCAATATGCCCGAAGATGAAGGAACTATAGTAGGCAATGTGGGGCGCAACCTCAAGAATCGCAAGATTATGGACGTTTTCCCCGAAGGCGATTACGGCAAGGAGGCTATAACCCACTGGCGCGTACTCGAAAGGCTTGGCTATGTGAATCTTGTGGAATGCCGTCTCGAAACGGGCAGGACGCACCAGATTAGGGTTCATTTCAAGCATATTGGGCATCCTCTGTTCAACGACTGGGAATATGGCGGCGACCAGATACTTAAAGGAACAACATTTACCAAGTACAAGCAGTTTGTCGAGAATTGCTTCAAGATTCTTCCGCGTCAGGCATTGCACGCCAAATCACTTGGTTTTATTCATCCAGTAACCAAAAAGGAATTGTATTTTGAGTCGGAGCTTCCCGACGACATGACAAAGTGCATTGAAAAGTGGCGCAACTATGTAGCTGGACGTGAATCAGATTGATAATAAATAATTTACAATATAATGAAAAGAATATTTACACTTTTGCTTTTTATCGTATTCTGTGGTGGCAGTGCTATGGCATATAGTTTTTCTGCTGTATGCAGCAGTGGACAAACATTGTATTATAACATTACTTCTGATACAGTGCCTTATACGGTGGAGGTGACTTCTGAAAATGCATCATCTCCTTATTATTCAACTTATCCTACTGGTGAACTTGAAATTCCAGAATCGATTGAGTATAATAGTATAACATATTCGGTAACCAGCATTGGCAATTATGCATTTTATGGTTGCAGTGGACTGACTTCGGTAACAATCCCCAATTCGGTAACCAGCATTGGCAATTATGCATTTTATAATTGCAGTGGACTGACTTCGGTTACAATTCCCGATTATGTTACAATCATTGGCGGTTATGCATTTTCTGGTTGTAGCGGGTTAACAGGAATTTTAACTATCCCAGATTCTGTGATTAACATTGGAGGAAGTGCTTTCGCGGGTTGTACTGGTCTTATTACGATAACAATAGGTTCATCGGTGACAAACATTGGTACTCTTGCTCTTTCTGATTTAAATGCTTTGACAACAGTTAATTTCAATGCTACAAACTGTACAAGAATGGGTACAAGCTCATCAGTTTTTGTAACGACAGTATTTAGTAGTTGTCCTTTATTTGCGACATTGAATATTGGAGAAAATGTAACTAATATTCCGAGGGATGCATTCAAAAATTGTGGAGCATTGAAAACAGTAAACTATAATGCAATTAACTGTTCCCCTTTTAGTAATAACAGCAACAATGGTATAACGGGTAATACAAATA
The DNA here is from genome assembly GCA_017551515.1 of Bacteroidales bacterium. Taxonomy (GTDB): domain Bacteria; phylum Bacteroidota; class Bacteroidia; order Bacteroidales; family ML635J-15; genus Bact-19. The sequence goes on from JAFZLK010000029.1 coordinate 78,268, forward strand.
TTACAACCATTAATATCGGTGAGAATGTAGAATCAATTCCCGATGGTGCATTTTCTGGATGTAGCGGTCTTACTTCTGTAAACTTCAATGCGATAAACTGCACGAGTATGGGAAGCCAAGATGCTCTTGTATTCGGTGGTTGTTATTCATTGTCAAACTTAAATATAGGTGATAATGTGACTAACATTCCCGACAATGCGTTCAAATCATGTAGCGGACTGAATGGCAACTTAATTTTGCCAAATTCTTTGCAAAATATTGGTGTTTCTGCATTTGATGGCTGCAGCAGTTTGGACTCTCTTATTTTGGGCAACTCTATTGTTAGCGTTGGTTCGTATGCGTTCTCGGGATGCAGTGGTTTTTCTTCACTTACAATACCTTCAACTCTCAATAATATTAGCAGCAATGCATTCTACAATTGTGGAGGGCTAAATTCTATCTCAGTTGATCCAAATAATAGTACATACGATAGTCGCGAGAATTGTAATGCTATAATTAGGACATCGGATAACACACTGCTACTTGGTTGTAATAATGCAATAATTCCAGAATCAGTGACAAGTATCGAAGCGGCTGCATTTTACAACTGCAATGCGCTGCATGACGTTAATATCCATAAATATATTTCAAGTATTGGTGATGATGCATTTTACGGGTGCACATCAATATCCGAAATGGTTGTAAAAGCCATCTCTTTGAACTCTAATTTTACGCGCTCGCCTTTTGGTCCGGAAGGAAATACATTACTGAAAAAAGTAAGCATTGATACTGCTGTTACCCGTTTGCCAGACTATATGTTTGCTGGATGTTCGGCAATTGATTCTATAATGGTTTATACTATGGTTCCACCTTCTGTATATGCAAATACTTTCGAATATGCAAATTTATCAAACAAGACAGTTGTGGTTCCGTGTGGTACAATATCAACATACGAGGCTGCCGATTTCTGGTACAATTTCCGTCGCATCCAGCAATCCGCTTCCTGCCCTGTGCCATACACAATAACCGTGCTTACAAGCAACCCGAATTATGGCGTTGTTACTGGTGGTGGCGAATATTTGGAGAATACCACAGCAATACTTACTGCAACTCCATACGAGGAATGCATGTTTGTGAACTGGAACGACGGCAATACCGAAAATCCGCGCGAAATTACCGTCACCGAGGATGCAACCTATATCGCAACTTTCGTGCGGGGAAACATTAATCCTACCGTATTTGCCGAGGTTGATACAACCGCTTGCGGAAGTTACACTTGGAACGACATAACCTACACCGAAAGTGGCGACTACGAGCAGATTTTCACGGCAACGAACTCCGCCGACAGCATTGTAACGCTACACCTTACAATTTATCCGTTGCCTCAGCCGGAAATTACCGTCGATGGCATACTCGATGCCTGCAATCCTGAGACAACAAGCGTTATGCTTTCTACTGGCGAGTATGATTCATACATGTGGTCTAACGGCGAAACTGCTGAGTCTGCTGTCGTTACAACTCCCGGAAGCTATTATGTTGAGGCAGTTGACGAAAACGGTTGCCACGGCTTTTCGGAGGAAGTTACAATCGGCTACAGCACAATACTTACCGAAGCTCCTCAGATTAAGAATGCAGGAATGAACGACAACGGTTTTAACGTAATCGGCTGGCGCGTTACACAGACGGAGGGCATTGCAAGCTTTGAAATTTACAGGGAGAACAATGCTTCGGACGTATTTAGCTTGGTCGGTGTGGTAACAAGGCCAGGTGCGCGTACGTACATTGATTCTACCGCGAACCCGTCGGCAAGGGCTTACCGCTACAAAATATGCGCCGTTGATGCCTGTGGCGGAATGTCGCCAATGAGCGAACCGCACAAGACCATGCACCTTACTATAAATCAGGGCATAGGCAATGACTGGAATCTTATCTGGTCGCACTACGAGGGGCTTGATATTCGTTCCTACAAGATTTATCGCGGTACAACCAAGGCCAACATGGTGGTAATCGGCGAAGTGCCGTCGAGCCAGAATTCGTTTACCGACAGTAGCAATCCATACAACATCGGATTCTTCTATAAGGTTATGATTGTAAAGAATACGCGTTCAAATGACGATGACGAAGATGATGAAATGTTGAGTTCCAACATTGTTGACAACGGCTATGTCGTCACGCACAATGTTATTGTCGCATCGTCAAATCCTGCCTATGGTTCAGTAAACGGTGGTGGCGTGTATGCCAATGGAACAGAGATCGTTATTGGGGCGACAGCAAATGCTGGCTATGAGTTTTCAGCATGGAACGATGGTAGCACAGTGAATCCGCGTAGCGTAACTATTACCAGCGACACATTGTTCATCGCCAACTTTGTGGAAATATCTCAGGCGGCTACCTATAATATTACAGTGTATTCATCAAATCAGGAATACGGAACAGTAACTGGTGGCGGAACATACGCCGAAGGAACGGAAATAACTCTCACCGCCACAGCAAATAGCGGTTACGAGTTCGTTTCGTGGAGCGACGGAAGCAGGGTGAACCCGCATACCATAACCGTAACGGAAGATGCTGTGTATATAGCGACCTTTGTCGAAGCATCATCTGTAACAAATTACACCATAGCGGTTATTTCCTCAAATCCAACGCAAGGTTCTGTAACAGGAGGTGGCACATATCCCGAAGGCTCGGTTATTTCCATCGAAGCCGTTGCCAACGATGGCTACCAGTTTGTTTCGTGGAATGACAACTGCACCGACAATCCGCGAAGCATCACAGTGGTTGGCGATGCTATGTACATTGCAACATTTGTTCCCGAAACCGATATTTCTGAGACATCATTGCTGGAAATTTCTGTTTTCCCGAATCCTGCTACTGATATTCTCAATATCACATCATCGGAAGAAATTTCTTCGGTTGAGATTGTGAATGACATGGGACAAATAGTATTGCAGGCAGATGTAAATGCGGATAATGTGGTTTGTGATGTAAAAGGATTGACGGCCGGTGTTTATATCGTAAGGATACACGGAACGGACACGGCTATTATTTGTCAACGGAAATTCATCAAGGAATAATAACAAAAATAGCAGGGGCGGTTAACCAGCCCCTGCTATTTTTGTTATATCTTACAACTACCACCTTCGCAGTTGAGCAGACAGTTGCTGCATTCCGAAAGTTCACCGCGCAAGCGTGAGTTTATCATGCCAGAGATGCGTTCTTTCAGTGGTTCTATGTGCATATTCATTAGAATATCGTTGGCAAAGGCGAACATAAGCATCAACTTGGCTTCCTTGATGCTAATTCCGCGCTGACGAAGGTAGAACAATGCTTCTTCGTCCAACTGACCTACAGTTGCTCCGTGGCTACACTGAACATCATCGGCATAGATTTCGAGTTGCGGCTTGGTGGTCATGCGGGCATCGCCAGTGAGGCAGAGGTTGCGGTTGGTTTGATATGCCGCCGTCTTCTGTGCGCCTTCGTGAACGATGATTTTTCCCATAAACGAACCGCGTGCCTGCTCATCTAGAATGCCTTTGTAAAGTTCGTTGCTGTTGCAGTTTGGAACAAGGTGCTCGATAAGCGTATAGTTGTCAACATATTGCTTGCGGTCGATGAGGTAAAGTCCGAGCAGGTTGGCATCGGAATGTCCTCCGTTGAAGCGAACGCGCAGGTTGTTGCGCACGATTCCGCCGTGAAGCGTCAGCACAAACGATTCGATGTTTGCGTTGTCGCCAAGTTCGGCAAGATGACTGCTTACGAGGCTCGACTGGTCTGGCTCGTTTTGCAATGTGTAGTGCGTGAGTTTCGAGCCGTTGCCGATGAACGATTCGGTGGTGTCAATCACGAAATTGTTGCTGCTGTTGAGCGTGTGGTCGCACACTACAACCGACAATGACGAGTTTTCGCCCAAAACAATAAGGTTGCGCTTTACAATGTTCTTGCTGCCGAATCCGTGATTGAGGTTTATTATCTGCAATGTCTTTTCGAGGCGAACATTATCGGGAATGTAAACGAAAAGTCCGTCATCGGCAAGCATTGTGCTGAGGTTTACAAAACCGTCGCCGAAGTTTGATGCGCTTGAGTTATAGTATTTCTCAAAAATATCACGATGCTTGGTTTGCGCATCCTTCAAACTGCATACGATGGCGTTCTGTGGCAGAACTTTGTTTTGGTCGTAGTACATTCCGTTCGACACGAGAACCACTTCGGCATCCATGTTTTCGACTTCGCACTTGAAATATTCGTTGAGGTCGATGTTGGTTTTGTTTTGTAAAACTCCGCCAAACTCGGTGCTGAAAATGTCGGCTATGTTGAAGTTGCGGTAATTTTCGGTTTTTGCAGTCGGAAGTCCGTTTTTGCGGAAATCCTCCAATGCCTCGTTGCGCTTGGCGAACATGAAGTCGGTGTCGGACTTGCGGAACTGTTCGGCGCAACTTTCGAAAATGTCTATATATTTTTTCTTGATGTCCATAGTTTATTCTCCAAGTTGCTGCTTAATCCATCCGTAGCCTTTTTCTTCGAGTTCGAGAGCGAGTTCCTTGCCTGCGGTCTTTACGATGCGTCCGTTGTAAAGAATGTGAACAACGTCGGGAACGATGAAGTCGAGAAGTCGCTGGTAGTGGGTGATGACTATGCACGATGTTTCGGGAGTTTTGAGCTTGTTTACTCCGTTGGCGACAATGCGAAGTGCATCGATGTCAAGTCCCGAGTCGGTTTCGTCGAGAATCGAGAGGCAGGGACGGAGCATTGCCATCTGGAAGATTTCGTTGCGCTTCTTTTCTCCACCCGAGAATCCAACATTCACCTGACGGTTTGCAAGGTCGTCCTTCAGTTCTACGAACTCCTTCATTTCGCGGGTGTATTTCAGGAATTCCGATGCTGTCAGTTCTGGCAAACCGCGGTATTTGCGCTGCTCGTTGATAGCGGTCTTCATGAAGTTTATCATGCTTACGCCCGGAATTTCAACTGGATACTGGAAACTGAGGAAGATACCTTCCTTTGCACGCTGTTCTACGCTCATTTCAAGGAGGTTTCTACCCTTGAAGATGACTTCGCCTTCGGTAACCTTGTAGTTCTCGTTACCTGTTAGCACTGCCGAAAGCGTTGATTTTCCCGAACCGTTGGGACCCATTATGGCGTGAACTTCGCCTTCCTTTATTTCAAGGTTTATACCTTTTAGTATTTCTTTGCCGTTTATTTCGGCGTGAAGGTTCTTTATTGTTAGCATTGTGATATGATTTTTTCGTTTTTACTTGACGATGCATGCATCGTCCTTACTTCGATTGATTTGCGCATACCGTGAGGATAGTAGTCCTTGGTGTCGCTGAAGATTGCCTGTGCTTCCGATTGCAGTTCGGGGTAGGATTGTCCGACCTTCAGAATGAAGTCGAAAGCGGCGGATTTTGTTGATGACTGCAACTTGTTGTCCTTTACGCATCTGAAGCAGAAGTCCAGAATGTCGCAGGTGTGCTTTTCGTCGAGTTGCAGGTGGCATAGTATTTTGAGAGTTTCGCGGATATGTCCGTGCTTTGTGATGTTGGGCAGGTTTTCTGCAATCATTTGTGCGTATGGCTGTATGTCGGCGGCATTTTTCTCCGCGTATTTGCATAAAACCCAGCTTGCACGCCACGAAAAGGCCTCGTTTTCGTGGGAGTAAACGACAAAATCACCGATTCTCTGCTTGTTGTTTTGCAGATAGGCGGTCATCAGTCTAACGTTGAAGCGTTTTACTGTGAGCAGGGATGATATGTCGTTTTGTGTTGCCATTAGTGTTTATTGCAGATGCTGAAACAAGTTCAGCATGACTATTGAGAGTATTACCCTACGCTTCCCTCCAGACTTATTTGCAGAAGTTTCTGTGCTTCAACCGCGAATTCCATTGGCAAACGGCTTATTACCTCCTTGGCGTAACCGTTAACTATCAGTCCGATAGCGGTTTCGGTAGAGATTCCGCGCTGGTTGCAGTAGAAAATCTGGTCTTCGCTGATTTTTGAAGTAGTTGCTTCGTGCTCGACTATTGCAGTTTCGTTGTTCACATCGAGGGTGGGGAAGGTGTGAGCTCCGCACTTGTCGCCCATAAGTAGCGAGTCGCACTGCGAGAAGTTACGTGCGTTGTCGGCGTTCTTGCCAATCATCACCATTCCGCGGTACGAGTTTTGGCTTCGTCCTGCCGAAATACCTTTAGATACTATCGTGCTGCTGGTGTTCTTGCCGATGTGAATCATCTTCGAGCCTGTGTCGGCCTGCTGGAAGTTGTTGGTAACGGCAACCGAGTAGAATTCCGAAACCGAATTGTCGCCCTTGAGCACTGTGCTCGGGTATTTCCAAGTTATTGCCGAACCTGTTTCCACCTGCGCCCAACTGATCTTCGAGTTTTTGCCGTTGCAAAGTCCGCGCTTGGTGACGAAGTTGTAGATTCCGCCTTTGCCCTCCTTGTTGCCTGGATACCAGTTTTGTACGGTAGAGTATTTTACTTCGGCATCGGTTTCGGCAATTATTTCTACTATTGCGGCGTGAAGTTGGTTTTCGTCGCGCTGAGGAGCGGTACAACCTTCCATATAACTTACATACGCACCTTCATCGGCGACTATAAGCGTACGCTCGAACTGACCTGTGTTGCTTGCATTTATGCGGAAGTAGGTCGAAAGTTCAATCGGGCAGCGTACTCCTTTTGGAATGTAGCAGAACGAACCGTCGCTGAATACTGCCGAGTTGAGAGCCGCGAAGTAGTTGTCGCCCGATGGCACCACCTTACCCATGTACTTGCGCACGAGGTCGGGGTGGTTTTTCACCGCTTCGCTGAACGAGCAGAAGATGATTCCGTCTTCGGCAAGACGTTCCTGAAATGTCGTCTTTACCGAAACGCTGTCCATAACCGCGTCGAAAGCAACGCCCGAAAGACGTTTCTGTTCATCAAGCGGAATACCGAGACGGTCGAAAGTATTCTTGATTTCGGGGTCTATTTCGTCAAGCGAGTTGAGTTTTTTCTTCTGCTTTGGAGCCGAGTAGTATATTATGCTCTGGTAGTCGATTGGTGGAATGTCGAGGTGTCCCCAGTTTGGCTGTTCCATGTTTTTCCACTTCGCAAAAGCATTGAGGCGGAATTCGAGGAGCCATTCGGGTTCGCCCTTCTTTTTGGAAATCAGTCGCACCGTTTCTTCGTTGAGACCGACGGGAATTTCATCGGCTTCGATGTCGGAAACGAATCCGTACTTGTATTCCGATTGGGTGACTTCCTTTATAAGTTCCTTGTCCTGTGCGTTTTCAGACATTTTTGTACTTCTTTATTTAGGGTTGCAAAGATAATATATTTTTGGTTTCTATGTTTCTAAAGTTTCTGAGTTTCTATGGCTAACGCCGTTTCTATCTTTCTAAGTTTCTATGGCTTACACAGTTTCTACGGCTTCGCCTGTTTCTATGTTTCTAAGTTTGGCTTACGCCGAGCTAAAGGTTAACTTCGTTGAGGGCTTCGCCGTTTTATGGCTTACACCGTTTCTAGGTTTACTTAGTTGAGGGCTGCGCCGTTTCTGAATTTGAAGGGCAAACACCGTTTCTAGATTATGGGTTTCTATGTTTGATTTTGTTGATAAACTTTCATTGTTAAAAAAACATTAGAAATTATTTGGAGTAATAAAATTGAAGTGTTAATTTTGCAATATAATTTTAAACTTTTAAAACATAAGTAATATGAAGAAATTAGTTATTGTATTGGCAGTTATTGCAATGGTATTCAGTATGTCATCATGCAAGAAGAATGGTGGTTCAACTCCAACCGACGCTGCAAAGGCTTACTATGAATGCTTGAAGAAGGGTGATTACAAAGCTGCAGTTAAGAGTACTTACAAGTACAACAAGGAAATGACAGCTGAAGAACAGAAGAAAGCTGAAGAAGCAATCGACGCATTGGCAGACAAGATTTCAATGGGTATTGGTTTGCGTGGTGGCTTGTCTTCTTTCGAAGTTAGCAACGAAAAGATTGACGGCGAAATGGCAACTGTTGACGTTAAGATGAAATACGGAGACGGTGGCGAAGATTCAAAGACCGAACAATTGAAGAAGGTTGGTGAAAAGTGGTTCATTTTCGACGGTGAAACAGCTGAAAATCCTAACGATCTCTTTAGTGATATGACTGAAGAAGAGGATGAAACTGGCGAAGAAGAAGAAGGTGAAGAACTTGCTGATGAAGAATAATCACTAACATTCTTTTTTAGTACTATAATTTCTGCATCGAAAGTATTTTCGGTGCAGAAATTTTTTAAGAATATAGGAAGTTCATCTTAAAGAAGCGAGTAGTATAATGAAAAAGCCCCTTGTATTCGTATTATTATTGTTTATTTTCTGCGTAGGATGCAATTCCCATGTGGAATTATTTGTAGATGAGTCCAGACTTCAGGAAGGCGACATTGCTTTTCGTGGAGGAACAAGCATTGAGAGTAATGTTGTTGAAATCGCCGACAAGAATGGAATATATTCACACTCTGGAATGCTTGTGAAATATGAGGGCAAGTGGAAAATTGTTCACGCTGTCCCTGGTGAGGAAAACGAGACAGGAGGATTACAGTATCTTAAGATGGATGACTTGGATTTGTTCTTTGCTCCAGACCGTGCTTGTGCAGGTTGTTTTGCCCGTTACGACACTACACCCGAAGTTCTTGAAAAGGTAGCGCAGGAAGCAATACGGTGGTGGAAGAAAAAAATCCTGTTTGATAACGATTATCTTATGTCCGACACGACAAAGTTGTACTGTTCCCAACTTGTTCAGTTATCATTCGAAAGTCAGGGAATTGATGTCGCACAAGGTCGTCGCCATTCGTTCCCATTAGCGAAGGAAATGGTTATTTATCCGTCTGACATATTGGATAATCCCAAAATCACAAGGTATTACATTTTGGCTGAAAAACCGAAGAATTAGACTTCTGTTCGTCCTTGCGAAATAATTCTTAACTTTGTCGTAAATTTTTTGCGACAGTGAATCGTATTTTCGTATCGGTAATAAACGACATGACCAACGACCAGCGGGTGAATCGCATTTGCAATACATTGTGCGACATGGGTTTCGATGTGGTTGTGTTGTGCAGAAAACTGAAATCTTCTGCCGAATTGGAACCATGCAAATACAAGGTTAAGCGTTTTCATTTGCTGTTCAACAAAGGATTTTTGTTTTATGCAAGCTTCAATTTGAGAATCTTTTTTTACTTGCTCTTCCATCATTGCGACCTGCTTCTTGCGAATGACCTTGATACATTATTGGGAAATGCGTTGGTTTCCAAGTTGAAAAGGAAAAAACTCTATTACGATACTCACGAACTATTTACTGAATTACCAGAACTTCAAGATTCAGGGTTCAAGAAAAAAATATGGTTGTGGATTGAAAGGAGATGCATTCATCGTCCTGTTGCGACATATACCGTATGTGATTCAATAGCAAATTATTACAATGATAAATATGACCTTGATATGAAGGTCGTCCGCAATTTGCCTATATCTAAGGAAATCCAATCATACGAAAATCGCGAAAATATTCTTTTGTATCAGGGAGCGCTAAATATGGGGCGTGGAATAGAACTGCTGATTGAAATGATGAAGCATTTTCCTGATTATAAGCTTTATATTGCTGGTAAAGGCTATATGGATTCAGATTTGAAAAAGTTGACAGCAAATTTGAATTTAACAGATAGGGTAGTCTTTACAGGAAATCTCCGCTTTGATGAGTTGCACAAACTAACATCGAGGGCAAAAATAGGTTTTTCGGTGGAGCAGGGCGAAAGTTTGAATTACAAATATGCTCTTCCCAACAAACTTTTCGACTACATACAGGCTGGAACACCAGTTGTATGTTCTGATTTTCCTGAAATGCGTGCTGTAGTTGAGGAATATGCGGTTGGAGAGATTTTTGCTGGACATGATGCAGAAAGCCTTGCCGCATTAGTTAAGAATATGCTGGATAATGATGCAAAACTGATTGAGTATCATGATAATTGCATTGAAGCATCAAAGGTTTTGAATTGGGAAAACGAGCAGAAAATATTGTATGGAATATATGAAGGAGAGTAGTTTCGTAAAATTGATATTGGTGGCAATTTTTGCTTTGGCAGTTCAGGTGTCGTATGCTCAGTCGGGCGATGCTGATTTTGACAAGGCAGAACAATTTTATTCCGAACAAAACTTTAAGAAAGCGGTTACTCTATATCGAAAGTCGGCTGATGTAGGAAATGTTTCGGCTATGTACGCCTTGGCAAATTGCTATTATTATGGTCAAGGTGTTGATCGGAATGTAAGCACGGCGGTGGATTTGTGGCTTCAATGTGCAGAAAAAGGTCATGCCGAGGCGCAAAATCGCATGGGTGCCTGCTATTATGAGGGTGAGGCTGTGGAAAAGAATTACAATGAGGCGGCGCGGTGGTGGAAATTGTCAGCCAATCAAGGAAATATGTCAGCGCAGTATGATTTGGGAATCTGCTATTACAATGGGCATGGCGTGGAACGCGACTTTGAAAAGGCAATGGACCTTTGGCGCAAGTCGGCAGCGCAGGGCAACGCCGATGCAATAGGGATGCTGAAAATGTTTGAATGAAAATGGCTAACAGCCTTGCTGTCTGACAGCCTAACTGTCATAGAACGGCGAAGCCCTCAACGAAGTTAACCTTTAGCTCGGCGTAAGCCAAACCTAGAAACTTTGAAACGGCGAAGCCATAGAAACCTGAAACTTTGAAACGCCCTAGGCATAGAAACTGGCGTCAGCCTAGAATATTGCGAACATCTGCTTTGCGATGAGCAAATAGATAATAAGACCCATAATATCGTTAAAGGTTGTGATAAATGGTCCAGTTGCGATAGCTGGGTCAACATTAATCTTCTTGAGCAACAATGGAATAAGTGTGCCAAGTACGGTTGCAAATACAATTACCGAAAGCAATGCTGTACTTACCGACAAAGTAAGTGCAAAGCTATCGGAGAAGAAGAAATTGTATGCGAAAATCAAACCTCCACATATCAGTCCGTTGCAAGCACCGATACGGAATTCCTTGAACAGCTTTTTGCCTGTGGAGTGTATGTCGAGGTCCCCACTGGCGAGACCTTGCACCACGATAGCCGATGACTGCACACCTGCGTTTCCACCCATAGCGGCGATAAGTGGCAGGAACATTGCAAGCGAAGTATAAGATGCCATTTCCTCATCGAAAATACCGATAATTTGTGATGAACACACTCCGCCGAGCATACCTATCAGCAACCATGGAATACGTGATTTCGTCTGTTTGAATACGCTGTCGGAAAAGTTGACATCGTTGGTAATACCTGCGCTCAACTGGTAGTCCTCTTCGGCATTTTCACGGATGACATCTACAACATCATCGATGGTGATTCGTCCCATCAGCCTGCCGATGCTATCGACAACTGGAATTGCAACCAAGTCGTACTTTTCCATGATTTTTGCAACTTCCTCGGCTTTGTCATCAGTTTTCACCGATACGGTATCCTCTTCAAGAATGTTGACAATTTTCTGGTTTGTGGAACTGAACAGCAGGGACTTCAACGAAACCGTACCTTTAAATATATTGTTGTCATCAACGACATAGAGGTAGTAGATTTCATCTATAAGTTCGGCTTGGTCTCGCATTTCGCCGAGGGCCTGTTTAACGGTAAGGTTTTCGTTTATGGCAACGAGTTCCTTCGCCATGATACCACCGGCGGTATCCTCATCGTAGCTCAACAGGTCAACAATATCGCCAGCTTGGTCAACATCCTTGACATGCGAAAGAATTTCTTCCTGAACATCATCGTCCAAGTCGCCAAGAATGTCGGCGGCATCATCCGATTCCATCTTGTCGATGAGTTGTTCACCAATGACATCGCTTGGTATGGTTTCCAGAAGTTTTTCACGCTCATCGTCCTCGAGTTCTACAAGTACATCGGCCTTGGTTTCGGCATCGAGAAGCATGAAGATGAAAGAGCAGTCATCGAGGGATATTTCCTCGAAGTATTCGGCGATGTCGGCAGGATGCATTTCCTGAATCATCTCCGCGGCCTTTACCGAGTCTCGGTTCTTAACGATTTCGGTAAGTTCTTCTAAGAATTCTTTTTTTAGTTCGACTGCCATCTTCCGAAAAAATTGTGTGCAAAGATACAATATTATTGACGATTTTTGAGTTACGATTGACGATTTTTTTATAATGGCTAACAGGCTGACAGACTTGAAGGCTAAAAGCCAATTTAAACACATCAACACCCTTAACCGTACAGGCGCAATTAAACCATCACACACCATCATAAGCAACCTTAAACCCATAAACGGTGAAACCATAGAAACAGCGTAGCGTCAAACGGGCGTAGCCTATAGAACGGCGAAGCCCTCAACGAAGTTAAACCTAGAAACGGGCGTAATCCCATAGAAACGGCGTCAGCCATTGAAACATAGAAACAGCGAAGCCATTCAAACCTAGAAACATAGAAACAGGCGAAGCCCCTAAAAACCTAGAAACAGCAAAGCATAGGAACGGGCTTTAGCCCTTGAAACGCCGTAGCCATATAAACGGGCGTAGCCCTTATATCATGCTTACCACCATGCATACTGCCATTAGTACTGCATAGTACAAAAATATTCTTGTGTCAAGATATTCTTTCGGGCGGATTCCATAGAGCGACTTTACTACTGAGACGAGGGCAATCTTTTCCATTATGTTTCCGGCAAGGAACGCAATGGCAACGCCCACAATACCAATAAAATTTACAAGAATGAACCCTAATGTAATATTTACCAATAGGTTTATTGCTGCTGCTGCCAATATCGGACGGCTTTGCCTTTTGCCAATAAGTATGCTTTCGGGAAGTATGAACCTGAACATGGCTGCAAAGCAATAAATGTTGAAAACCAGTGCACTTTCGTAGAAGTCATTGTTGAAAACCAATGGATACAAATATTTGCTAGTGATTATTGCCACCATTGCAATGGGAATGCAAATGTGCATTATGCGCTTGTTTTCCCGTTTTATACTTTCGAGAGCATCAGTTGTGTTTTCGTTGTTGGCTATGCGCGAGGAAATTGCCTCCGACAATGCTGTGACTGGTAATAATATCAATGGAAATTCCTTCGCTCCATAACGAAATTGTGCGTATGTGCTTTCATCGAACTTGTATGCAACAAGAAAGCAGTCAATGTATTGTATTCCTTTTACTATCAGTACACTAAGCATGAAAGGCGCGGATAGTTTCAGGAAAAGTCCGATGTATTTCCCTGATAATTCCAGTCGCGAATACCTTAATATTATAATAGCAAGCCAAGCAAATTTTATTGCCGTTGCGAGCAGAAGTCCGTACAATCCGTAGCCGAGGTCGTTGGTTATAATTACAGGGATTGTGACTGCAAGTATCTGCAAAGTGAACACAATCGCTCCATATGCGGCAATGTGTTTGGGCTTGTTTTCAATAAGATAGATGTACTCGACAAGGTTTGCCGGACTCGATAGCACTATGTATGCCAAGAGTATTTTTAAATAAGGTATGCGGTTTCCCCTAAACCCTACGAGTGTTGCAATTTGCGACTGAAGCAGGAAAACCGCGATGGCAGTAATCAATGATAATGCTGTGAAGATTACGAATATGTTGAAGTATGTTTCTGTTTTTTCCTGCTTTCCTTCTCGTTTCAACGAGAGCATTGTCTGCAACATCCCGCCCGTCCAGAAGAAGCAAGAGGCACCCGAAATCAGCAGAAAAGTCTCGTAGGTTCCAATCTGACTGATACCAATGCTTGTCTTCGACAGTATAATACCGATGAGAAGCAGTGCAACAAATCGGAACAACTGCAAAAATTGCAGTGCCCTTACGCTGTTCAGGTATTTGGAAATCAGTTGCACCCTTTATTTGCCAAGTCCTTCGAGGTAGCCAGCCATAATCTTCTGTATGTACTTTCCGATAATGTCGAATTCAAGGTTAACGATAGTGCCGACCTTGAAGCAGTGGAAGTTGGTCACCTGATATGTATACGGAATTATCGATACGGAAAAAGTATTTGCCTTTGAGTTCACAACCGTGAGGCTCACACCGTTTACCGAAACAGAACCTTTTTCTACCGTGATGTTGCCTTTCGACTTGTCGTATTCGAAAGTGTAGTACCAGCTTCCACCGTTTTCTGTAACATCGATGCACTTGGCCGTCTGGTCAACATGTCCCTGAACCAGATGTCCATCAAGGAGTTTGTCCATGCTCATGCTGCGTTCTATGTTCACTTCGTCGCCAATGTTGAGCAGACCGAGGTTCGACTTGTCAAGGGTTTCCTTCATTGCCGTGACCTTGTAGGTCTTTGTAGGTTTGTCTATTTCTACAACTGTAAGGCATACACCGTTGTGTGCAACGCTTTGGTCGATGCGAAGCTGATTGCCAAACGAGCATGTGAAATAAAAATGAATGTTGCTCTGTTCCTTTTCAATTTTGACCAGTTTTGCGGTTTCTTCTACTATTCCTGAAAACATATTTCTTTATTTTTCTGAAAAATACTTATAATCAATTTTCTAATTTTTTGCTTGGTGTTCCTTGCGAAGCAAGTCGTTGAGTTCCTTTACAGGATTGAAGGTTATCAGTGGTACTTCTACGAAAATTGTAAGCCAGTCGGCCATGGAGCCGTTCCATAGTCCTGGATGTTCCAAAACCTTGATTGGCTTGCCGTTGTATGTCTTTTCCGATATGAAGCATGTTGATGTGTCAACGAATTTGTTCAAGTCGAATTTCTTGCCTGCGTAATCCTTTGTGTAGCATACAAGGTCAACAGGGTTGAAATGTGTCGATTTGTTGAAATAATCCTTTTGTTGTTCATCGGCAAGGTTAATCTGGGCTTTTTCAACTATTTGCAACGATACTTTTCCGTCTTTTCTTACAAGGAACGGACCGCCACCAGGTTCACCGGTGTTCTTAACCATTCCGCATACGCGAATCGGGCGGTTCATGAATTTGCAGAGCGTGTCGCAAAGATTTCCATCGTGCTCGATGGTTGTGCAGAATGTCTTTTCAAGGCTGTCGGCTATGCTGTTGCAATTTTCTTCCGATTTGTCGCTTTCGAGGCTCTGCATATACGACTTTATGTTTTCCGCTGTTTCTATCAGCACACCACCGAGAAGTTTTTTGTAAGGTAGAGTTTCTGGCATATAGTCCTGATGTACAATGTTGTCGATGTTTTTAATGAAAATTATGTCGGCATCTATGGCATTGAGGTTTTGAAGCAAAGAACCATGTCCGCCCGGACGGGTGAAAAGTTCGCCCGAGTCTGTCTTTACAAGGCTAGCATCGTTGTAAATTGCCACGGTGTTGGTGGATTTTTCCTGAAACGAGAATTTCACATCTACATTCAGTTTGTTCTTTTGCAAAATCTTGTCGAGCAAGTTTTTGAACATTTCGTAATGTTCTTCCGAAACGGTAAATTCGAGTTTTGTTGGGGCATCCGAATTGTTCATTGCCACACCCTCGAAAATTTGTTCCTCGAATGCGGTACGCGAGAATCCATTGTATTTGTGAAATTCTACAAGTCCTTTGGGCAGACCTGCATAATTCAGTGGTTCGTGGAGTATATGGTCGGAAACTTCCTCCAGATTTTCGGCATCCTTAATGCTTTCTTTCAGCGTATCGAAAAATGCGAACTTTGGTAATGCGTCTATTGTTGCTTTTACCGAGTAATCGCCACCATCGTGGAGATTTTTCAGGTTTGGCTCGTTGTTGAATGCAATCAGTCGCTTGAACATTCTCGTTGCTGCGCCAGATGCCGGCACGAACTTTTCGATGCTGTAGTTCTTGCTCTTATTGTCGTAAATGTCAATGTATTGTTGTTGATTTTCAATGACTGTTATGCCCTTTTCTGGAGTTGCAGGTGCAGCAATGTCCACAAAGTTGCCTTCACTTTCAAGGAGACTTTTCTGTCGCTTTATTTCGTTTTCGCTTAACATACGGTTTTCAAGTATTTAATTCGGGGTGCTAAATTAATAAAAATATTGATGGTTTCATTCGTAATGCTTTATTTTGTATTTTTACGGCAAATTTTTGCACAGATGATTGATGTACAAAACATAACCAAGTCGTATGGTAGCCTTCAGGTGTTGAAGGGCATTGACTTGCATATTGAAAAGTCGGAAATTGTGTCGATACTTGGTGCCAGTGGAGCAGGGAAGACTACTCTGCTTCAAATTGTTGGAACATTGCTCAAGCCCGATTCTGGTAAGGTTATAATAGATGGCATTGACACTTTTTCACTTGGCGAAAAGAAACTTTCGGCATTCCGCAACTCACATATAGGCTTTGTCTTCCAGTTTCATCAGCTTTTGCCGGAATTTACTGCACTTGAAAATGTCTGCATTCCTGCTTTTATCGGAGGCAAGGGCAAGAAGGAAGCACGCAGTAGGGCACTTGAACTGCTTGATGCACTGAATGTTCTCGAGCGTAGCGAACACAAGCCATCGGAATTGTCGGGAGGTGAAAAACAGCGTGTCGCAATTGCCCGAGCGTTGATAAACAACCCATCGGTTGTGCTTGCTGATGAGCCATCGGGAAACCTTGATTCGCAAAATGCCCGCGACCTTTATAAAATCATCTTCGACCTGCGTGAAAATTTCAAGCAGACATTTGTAATTGTAACGCACAACGAGGAGCATGCCCGTCTTACCGACCGTATGTTCACAATTTCGGATGGAGAAATACACCAATGAGATTCTTTTACGACAATACAATTTTGGGCGACCATCATGTACTAAGCGAGGAGGAATCGAATCATTGTGCGCGAGTGCTTCGACTGAAAGTCGGTGATGAAATTTTTATAGCAGATGGACATGGAAATTTGCATCGTTCCGAAATAGAAACCATTGATAACAAACATATTACGATACATGTGGTAGAGACAATTGCAGAGTACAATAAGCTGCCTTATCGTCTTCACATAGCCATTGCTCCGACAAAAAACATGGATCGTATGGAATGGTTTTTAGAAAAAGCAACCGAGATAGGAATTTCGGAAATTACTCCCATAATTTGCCATAATTCGGAACGCAAAGTCGTCAAGACCGAACGCATGAACCGTATAGTGGAGTCTGCCATGAAACAGTCGTACAAGGCTTATCATCCGCAAGTTAACGAAGCTGTGAAATTTTTGGATTTTCTGAAAAATGACAATTCCGAGCAGAAGTTTGTCGCCCATTGCGAGGATGATGGCAAACGCATATATCTTGCCGATGTGGTGAAGCCAAAAACATCTGTTACTGTACTTATCGGTCCCGAAGGCGATTTTTCGCACGAAGAAATTGAACTTGCCTTGCAAAATTATGTTCCTGTGACCTTGGGTAGTAGCCGTTTGCGTACCGAAACTGCTGCGCTTGTGGCTTGCGATATTGTGTCGATAAGGAACCAGATGATGTAATTGGTGTGAGCAAACAATAAACCGCTGTTTTCTCCGTTATTCAAGCGGATTTTTTATGAAAAAATTAAATGTGTCGAATAAGTAATTTTTATATCTTTGCAAGATGTTTAATTGGAAAAGTGTATATTGTCTAATTGTTGGCGTAATCGCTTTATTGTCAGTGTCTTGCAGTGAATATTCCAAGGTACTGAAAAGCGGTGACAGCGACTTGAAATATCGTAAGATGTTCGAATACTACGAAGCCGAGGACTACTATAAGGCACTCGGACTTATCGAGGACATAAAGGCGGTGTACAAGGGAACCGACAAATATGAGACGCTTTGCTTCTACAACGCTTATTGCAATTACAAGCAGAAGGAGTATTCTTTGGCGGCATATCTGTTCAAGGAGTATGCCCGTATGTATTCAAGCACAGAGCGTACCGAAGAAGCCGAGTATATGGCTGCATACTGCTATTATACAATTTCTCCTAGCGTTTCGTTGGAACAGACATATACCGAACTGGCTCTCGGGGATTTGGAGACTTTCAAGGAGAAATATCCCGAATCTAAGTATAGTGAAAAAGTCGATGAGCATATCAAGGATTTGAATTTCAAGCTTGAGACAAAAGCATACAACAATGCCATGCTTTATTACAAGATAAGCGACTACAAGGCGGCAATAGTTGCGCTTAGAAATGTATTGTACGATTATCCAGCTACAACCTACCGCGAGGATATAATGTTCACAATGGTAAAGGCATCTTACACACTTGCAACAAAAAGCGTAGAAAACAAAAAGTTGGAACGCTATAAAAACACAGTGCAGGCTTACTATGCATTTCTGGATAAATTTCCTAATTCAAAGAAAATTAAAGAAGCAGAAAGATATTTTACAAACTCACAAAATTATATAGAAAGTAAAAATGGATTACAAAAAGACTAATGCTCCAACAAACTGCATCACACGCGATGTAGTCGAAATGGCTGAAAAGACAGGAAATGTTTACGAATCTGTTGTCATCTGCTCGAAGATGGCCGATCAGGTTAATGCCGACATCAGAAAGGAACTTTACAAGAAGCTCGAAGAGTTTTCGACCTTCAACGACAATCTTGAAGAAATCCACGAGAACCGTGAGCAGATTGAGGTGTCGAAGTACTATGAGAAGTTGCCGAAGCCGACAAACATCGCCATCGAGGAGTTTATGGCTGACAATGTTTACTACACCAATCAGGACATTAACATCAAGAAGGCAGAAGTTGAGGAAGAAGCTGAGCCAGTTGCTGTTGCAGAACCTCAAACAGAACCGCAGGAATAACATAATATGCTCAACGGAAAGCACATATTGATCGGCGTTACCGGAAGTATTGCTGCCTACAAGGCCGCAAATATTGTCCGTTTGCTTGTTACGCAAGGCGCCGAAATCAAGATTGTGATGACTCCGTTGGCTAAGCAGTTTATAACACCGCTTACACTTGCCACACTTGCCAAGAATCCGATTTATGTCGATTTTTTCAATCCCGAGAATGGAGAGTGGAACTCGCATGTGAGTCTTGGAATGTGGGCAGATGCCTACCTGATTGCTCCTGCAACCGCCAACACTATCGGCAAAATGGCAAACGGAATAGCGGATAATCTTCTGCTGACATCCTATCTTTCGGCAAAATGTCCTGTGTTTGTCGCTCCTGCAATGGACTTGGATATGTTTGCTCATCCTGCAGTGCAGAAAAACATTGAAACGCTAAAGTCGTATGGAGTGCAATTCATTGATGCCGAAGATGGCGAACTCGCAAGCGGACTTGTTGGCAAAGGAAGATTGGCGGCACCAGAAAGCATTGTCGCTTGTCTCGATAAATTTTTTGATGCTCAACAGTCGCTTGCAGGCAAAAAAATCATGGTAACGGCAGGTCCTACCTACGAAAAGATTGATGCGGTACGCTTCATAGGAAACTATTCGTCAGGAAAGATGGGATATGCTATTGCCGAGGAATGTGCAAATCGTGGTGCAGAGGTTGTTTTGGTGTCGGGACCTGTTTCGCTGAAAGCGAAAAATCCTTCAATAAGATTGGTAAAGGTAGAGTCGGCACACGAAATGTACGAGGCTTGCAATGGGGAATTCCCGCAATGCAATGCCGCTGTACTTTCGGCAGCTGTGGCAGATTTCACTCCGCTGAATGCATCGGATACAAAAATCAAGCGCAAGGACAATAATCTTGAAATTTGCCTAAAGCCAACTGAAGATATTGCTGCAAGTCTCGGTAAAATAAAGGAAAATCGTGTGCTTGTGGGGTTTGCACTTGAAAAGGAGAACGAACTCGAAAATGCAATGGGCAAACTGGAGCGCAAGAACTTCGACTTCATTGTTCTTAATTCTATGAACGACAAGGGCGCAGGATTCAACCACGACACAAACAAGATTACAATTATCAAACGCAACAAGGAGGTGAAAAACTTCGACTTGAAGCCAAAGTCTATGGTTGCAAAGGATATTGTTGATGAAATTGAAAACCTTTTAAAACCGTGATTATGAAAAAGATTCTTTCCGTTGTCGTTGCAATGTTCATTGTGTGTGTAGCTATGGCTCAGGAATTTGAATGCCAGATTCAGATTTCACATTCGCAGCTTCAGGGTACCAACTACGAGAAGATTTTCCAGAGCATGCGTAAGGACTTGTACGAGTTCGTCAACAATACAAAATGGACAAACAATGTGTTCGCGAAGAATGAGCGCATCGAGTGCAACATTTCAATAACTGTTGAAAAGGAAGTCGCATCGGATGAGTATTCTGGCAAGATTCAGGTAACATCGTCTCGACCAGTTTATGGCACATCCTATATGTCTCCACTTTTTAATTACCTTGACGACAAGTTCCAGTTCAAGTATGTCGAAATGGAACCTATTGAGTTTAATCCCAATGTATTTACAAGCAATTTGTCATCGGTAATCGCATACTACTGCTACATTATGCTCGGTCTCGACTATGACAGTTTTGGTTCACAGGCTGGGACTACATATTATCAGCTTGCAGAGAAGATTGTGCAGAATGCCCAAAGTGCGCAGGAACCGGGTTGGAAGCAGTACGAAAGCACAAAGAACCGCTATTGGCTTACCGAAAACTTGCTCAACGACCAATATTCGGGATTCCGCGACTTTATGTACACATATCACCGCCAAGGACTGGACAGACTTGCCGACAAACCAAGTGATGCCCGTGCATCGGTTGAGGAAGCTCTCGAAAGTTTAAGGTCGATGCATCGTCGTCGCCCGGGTTCATTCCTTATGTCTATTGTTAGTACCGTCAAGAGCGATGAAATCATAAATGTGTTCTCCGATGGTTTTTCGGATGAAAAGGCGCGTGTCGCCAATCTGATGAAAGAAATAGATGCTGCAAACTCAAGCAAGTACGACAAGATAACCCGCTCGGAATAATGATTTGCAATCTTTCGATTAGAAACTACATCATAATTGAAAAGCTCGACATTGATTTCAAATCGGGTTTTTCCGTCATTACTGGCGAAACCGGTTCGGGCAAATCTATGATTATAGGTGCGATTTCATTGCTCCTCGGCAAACGCGCCGACACCGATGTGCTTTTCTCGAAAGACAGGAAATGTGTTATAGAGGCAACTTTTGACATAGCAAAGCTTGGTCTGAAGGACTTGTTTGCCGAAAATGATGTCGATTATTCCGATGAGACCATTGTAAGGCGCGAAATCCTTCCCGAAGGCAAGTCAAGGGCTTTTGTGAACGATATGCCAGTAACACTTACCGTACTTAAAACCCTTACCGATAATTTTTTAGACTTGCATTCCCAGCACGAAAACCTGTCGCTAACAACTTTGCCATACCGTTTGCGGATAGTGGATTCGGCAGCATCGACTTTGCCTCTTTTCGAGGAATACAAGCAAAAATATGCCGAATACCAGTCGCTAGAAAATCTTCTGACAAAGAAAAAGAACGAGTTGGCAAAGGCATTGCGCGATATAGACTACTATCGTTTTCAGGCGCAGGAAATTGAGAAGGCAAAACTCGGTGCCGATGACGAAATGGAGGAACTTGAAGCCCGTGCTTCAATGCTTGAGAATGCAGAGGAGATAAAGTCGGCTTTGTACGACACTTCAAATCTGTTCGATGCTGGGGAATATTCTGCAAATGCTTTGCTAAAGCAAATGCGTGGTAACCTTGCAAAAATTGCGAAGGACTTCAAGCCAGCCGAGGAACTTGAAAATAGGGTAGGGTCGGCGCTTATAGAATTGTCGGACATCAACGACACTATTGGCAAATTGTTGTCGCAGGTGGAGGTAAATCCACAGCAATTGCAGGCAACCAACGATCGCATCGACTTGCTAATGGGACTTATGACCAAGCATCGTGTGGCGAATATTGCAGAACTAAAGCAAAAGTATTTGGAATACAAAGGTTTTGTTGACAATAGTGGCAATCTCGAAGATGAAATTGCCGACCTTGAAAAGAAATTTTCCGTCAAGGAAAAAGAAGTTCGCGAGGTTGCAAAAACGCTTAGTGCAAAGCGTAGCGCATCGTTTGCCGAAACACAGAAATATATTAAGTCCATGTTAGTTGACTTGGGAATGCCTCATGCGGAATTTGAAATTGCCAATGAGATTACCGAACTTTCGCCAAATGGAATAGACAACATTTCGTTCCTTTTCAGTGCCAACAAGTCGGTGTCGGTACAGCCCATTGAAAAGGTTGCATCAGGAGGAGAGCTTTCACGTTTGATGCTCGCCTTGAAGTCACTTATGGCAAATTCAATGAACATTCCAACCATACTTTTCGATGAGATAGATACGGGCGTTTCGGGCGAAATTGCTGCTAAAATGGGTAAAATAATGCAGAGAATTGCCCAAAATGTGCAGGTTCTTGCTATCACTCATCTTCCGCAGGTTGCTGCAATGGGTGACGAGCATTTCAAGGTTTACAAGCAGACCGATGACAAGCGCACCATATCAAGCATTATGAAACTTACAGATGATGAGCGTGTAACCGAAATTGCTTCTATGATGAGTGGAGAAAAACTCTCGCAGGAGGCATTGGAAAATGCAAAGGTGCTGCTGGGAAGGGAATAATAAGGTTTCTGCGCACGCGGTTTCTATGGCTTCGCCGTTTCTGTGCTGACGCTGTTTCTGTGGGCTAAAGCCCGTTTCTAAGTTTCTTGGTTTGGCTTACGCCGAGCTAAAGGTTAACTTCGTTGAAGGCTTCGCCGTTCTGTGGGCTTTGCTGTTTCTACGCTATGCTATTTCTATGCCTGCGGCGTTTCTACGCCACGCCGTTTCTATGGGCTTTGCCCGTTTCTAATTGTTTCTGGGTTTCAAAGGCTTCGCCGTTTCAAAGTTTCTATGGGCTAAAGCCCGTTTCTCGCTGCTGCTGTTTCAAAAAACGAGGAATGTCATCCTATATTTGCTGCGTAAAAATAAATGTTATTTTTATGTAGAAAAATGATTATTAACTTTTCAAACAGAAGGGGGAAAGGAATAAGATTAAAAAATGTCATTAATCTCCAAAGATTCTTCAGCATGCAAATCCC
>JAFZLK010000030.1 GCA_017551515.1 Bacteroidales bacterium
CATCTGTGCAGAAAAGCAGAATAATCATTACTACCGCACCACCAAGACCCATCCAAGGCCATCCGAGCCAAAAGCCCGTGTTTTCAATCAATAATAAGGTATTCATAAGCGTATAATTTTGAGTTGGTTTTAATTCACGGTGCAAAATTACTGCTTTTCGCGCACATGTAAAAGAGCAATATATCGGTTTTATTGAGCAATTTTTACGAAAATATGCATTTTCTTGCCCAAAAACTTGCAAAAGTCGAGAAAAAAGTGTATCTTTGCACCCAAATTCGTAAGCATGGAAACACAAGTGAGTTTGGAATTATGCACAGCTGGAAGTGCGGAACTACTGACCGTCAAAGGTCAATGTAGCATCGTACCCGGCATGATTGTGGTTCATTCTCCGGTATTTCCGATGCTTGAACTCAGCCGTAGTGCTGACTACGCCTCTGTCATGCTGCACGAGTCAGTCGGGAATATCTACACACTCTTCTCGCAAAGTATTCCCACACCGCAACAGGCGTTGGCTATCACGCCGTTCATGCACCTGACCGACGAGCAGCAACGTTTCTTCCTGCAACGTGTGGACGAGATACACGCCAAAGAGCAGCAGCTGCGCGACCTTACCCATCCGATACAACGTAAGATATTGGAGACCTCCATCCACCTGTTGCGTCAGCAAACAATCATGGAGCACGTATTCCTGTTCAGCCACCAACTGTTGGAAACGCCTGCTGTGCCTTCGCGCAGAAGGCAGGTGTTCGTGACCTTTTTCCTCTCCCTTAATCAGGAGTACCGGCAACATAGAACCGTTCAGTATTACGCCGCGCAGCAGCATATGTCGCCACGGCATTTTGCGGACATCATCAAACAGGAATCGGACTACACGCCGATGGAGTGGATTAACATGGTCACCGTCAGTCAGGCGAAGAACCTCCTGCGCCAACCTCACATGCTGGTCAAGCAGGTAGCGGACGAACTCGGCTTCCCCGAGCAGTTCACCTTCCGCAAGTACTTCAAGACCCACACCGGCCTGTCCCCCACAGAATATCAGAATAAGAATAACTAACAATTGAAATAGCCAACGTATCATCCATCAGACTCACGCAAAACAGCGTGGGTCTTTTTTCATCTACCTACGGTCTGCCTCTTTCTGAAGCCGTTTGTTCGCCCTGACTATACAGCTGCGTCCTGATATGCAAGAAGAACCCCGGTGAAGGTGTTCGGGTATTAAAAACGATAGATTTCAAAACTGTACAAATATTTCCGCGATTCGGGCGAAGGCTTGAGTTGCGGGAATTTTTAAATGTTCAACATTCTTGTATCATGGGCGCAGAAAATGCCGAGGCAATCAGGATTTAAACTTTGTCCTTTAATCCAAGCAAGACACTTTCGCATATTGTCAGCATTGTAGAGAGGTCCCGGCAGCAAGCCTTGTAACCATGAATCCTGCATATATCCGTTGTCGCCGACAATTAGCGCGAACTTGTTTCCGTCAACAATCTTGTAAATCACACTGCCTGCCGAATGTGTTGGCGTAAGGTATGCAAAAACAGTAGCATCGCCGAACAAATCAGCCGACTTGCCGAATGGCGCATCATTGTCAGATGTGAAATTTATCGTATGAAATGTTAGTCCGCGCGTAAGTTTGCCATAACGGACACGCTTTTGTCTAGCATACGCGATTTCTTCTGCGGAAGTGTAGGTGTCAATGTTGTTGAAATCGTGCAATCCTGATATGTGGTCGCAGTCGAGGTGTGTCATAAGTATGGCATCAATAGGTTGACCCGCCAGTTGCTCGCAAGCGGCTTCTCCTTCCGCCATAACAGGTTCGCTGGCGTACCACAATCCGAATCCAAGATGTTTGAGAGGTCGGGTGCGCACGA
Source organism: Bacteroidales bacterium (assembly GCA_017551515.1). Taxonomy (GTDB): domain Bacteria; phylum Bacteroidota; class Bacteroidia; order Bacteroidales; family ML635J-15; genus Bact-19. The sequence goes on from JAFZLK010000030.1 coordinate 1,872, forward strand.
TTTTGCTCCAGCCGGCATCAACCAGAATATGATGCGTACCAACAGTAACATAAAAGCATTTTACAGGCACTTCTATGCGTTTGCTTCGCCGTTGGAACAGTCCTGTATATGCGTATGTAAAGCGGTGTGTTGCCCGATTGGGAACTGCATTTGAAACAAGTGTGCTTCCTGTCTGTATAGTTCTGATTTTCATGCCTATATCCACTGAAAGTTTTCTTTTCCGGCACCAATTTCGAAATGGTACTTTGCTATTCCTAGGTCGAGTTTTGAATATCCGAATCCGTTGAATAGCGAGAATGTCGTGGTTGCTTCTACCTTGTTGCCATCGTGAAGTAAGAATTTGAACTTTTGCTGGTTTACGGCAGTCGGTGCAAGCAATGCAGATTTCATTCCGTTTACAAACCAATCGGGCAGTGCCTGTTTGTTTGAGCGCAAGTCATCGCAATATGCTTCGTAACCTTTTTTCTGTGGGTGGGGAACGCCTTGATTAGCACCATAACCTAGTGAAACCAAGCATATAAGTTTCTCGTCTTTTCCGACTTTGTATTTGTCGGGTTGTTTGCTGAAATTGAGACCTACCCAGCAGGTGTTAAGTCCGAGGGTTTGTGCCAGAAGTACAATTTGTTCACCGTAGTAGCCGAGTTTTGTGTCGTCGTTTTTCTTGCAGACCATTGCGATGTAGTTTTTTATACCGCTGAAATTGCCATACTTTGCAATTCCGCCCGAAAAGGCGTTAGGTTCGTTGGTTACCAATTGGATATGAACACCACCTTCGCTGTTGCAATTTTCAATTAAAGCTGCAATTTGTTCTATTTTTTCGGATTCTATGGGTTTGTCAGTATATTGGCGTACGCTGTGTCGTGCTGTTATTGCTTCCTGTATTGTCATAAAAGAATGTTTTGATTTTGCAAATGTATTGTTTCCTGTCAAAAATGCAAGTTTTATTGTCCGATTTGTTTTTTTGTGTTTTATAACTCGGGCAAATGCTTGGGTTGCGGAAAATTTTTACACTTTTTAAAAACTTGTCGCGTTGAACAACAGAAAATGTTCATCTTGCATTACAAATGATGATATTCAACGCGTTCGGATTATTATTCAAAAATTTCATTTTATGCATTGATTAATTGATTTGTTTTATATTTTTGCGATGTAAAAAAGTGCAAAATTCGGAACCGTACTCCCGAATTTTATAAGAAAATCGGGAGTAGCCATTGAAATTAAATCCACAGAGCATGTGGAAACCAAACATAAAAAAGGACTCAAAGCCTTCAAGGAAGAACATCCTGACTGTCGCTTGATTCTAGTGTCCCTTGACCCAATTACTCGCAAATCAGGAGACGAAGAACTGATATATGTCCTTGACTTTTTGAAAATGCTTTGGGACGGTGAAATATTCTGATACGATTTTCCGCAATTCGGGCAAATGCTTGGGGTGCGGGAAATTTTCTAATTTACTATTCGGATAATTAACCAGTCGTCACTTATCCCTCATCACCTCATCCGCTAAATATCTATCCCCCAATGTATAAAGCATCGTGGAAGGGTCGCGCATAAGTTGATTTGTGCGGGAGCGGTAGAACTTATCCAACGCTTCCTCGGGACTGATGCCGAGGTCTTTCTGTATCAGGCTCACTATTCGGCCTATCTTATTCCACATCAACAAAGGACTTAACATAGCATCATATCTTATAGGATTCAACAAAATGCAAGCATTCATCCACAACCTTCTGGTTGCGAATGCATAACTGATTGTTTGGTCGGTGTTTAGATAGTTCCTTTAAGGCCATCTCCAGTGGCATCAAGTTCGACATATATGCTTCCACTGTGTCAATTACTCTGTCGTTGGCAACACCGCCTTCAATAATATCATAATTCTCTCCAATTTTTTCTCCTCGGCGATTGGCGACAATGAAGGACAACCACTCAATATCGTATTTTTCGAACTTCTTATATGAATACTTTTCTTTGGCTGTTAATTCATCAAACTCATATACATTTACGATGCTATCGCTAAGACGGATGCGCTTCATGTGGTCAGCCCACAATTCTGCCTGGTGCTGAATGTCTGTGATATAGAATCCTTTGCCGAAATCAAGTCCATCTCGTCCTTTAGAAACATCCGGGCGTTCAACAATCTCCGTGCCTCCATGATACACTCTCATGCGACCACTCCTTTCTTTGCTTCGCGACGATGCAGAGCCTCGAGGACATCCTCGGTGACAATGCGACGGCTTTGGGTGTGCAATGTATCATAGCAAGGGTATATCAACTCTACAAAGAGATTCACGGCCTTCATGCGCTCATACATCTCCGAGGCGCTGACACCTTCGGCTTCTGCAGCTGATTCAACGCAAGATGAGGCAAAAATATTTCGCAACTCATCGTAGTCCGGAGCCGCAAAACCATTGTCCGACATCAGTACGTTTAAATTCTCTTTAATCATTTTCATCCTGTTTGATGATGCAAAAATACATTTTCTTTTTAAAATCGGGAAATATTTTGCAAAAGTGCCAAGATTCGGCAAAGTGTTGAGGAACCATTTCAAGCCCATAAACCATCACAAACATTGCCAATGAACAACATACAGAAGGTATCTGTATTTTCCGCAATTCGGGCAAGGGCTTGTGTTGCGGAAAATTTTTGCACTTATGAAAAACTTGTCGCTATGAACAGTTCCTGCCCACAATTACCTTATTATCAAAGACGACTGCTGTCCATCCAATGTGCGTAACAGGTATAATCCGGCCGAATATGAAGATATGTCAATAGCATTTGCACCTTTCGAAAGATAGATCGTGCCCATGATGCGACCATCGCTATTATAAACGAACAACTGCGTTTCATTCGATGATTCCACAGTAATGGTTTTGTATGCAGGATTTGGGAAAACTGTCAAATCTGGAAGATATGATTCATTTTCTATGCCAGTGGGAATGTATGAGTTGTGTCCTGTAAAAAAGTCATGTATCACCGTCAGGTACTGAACATCGTGCCCATCTTCGTACCATTGGTGTCCTCCTCCATCAACAGTGAGTAGGGCTACCTTGGTGTTGTCGGTATTATTTGTATATGTTTCCTGCGAGAACAACATACCGTCGTTTTCTGTATCAGGATAGGCAATAGTTTCTGCCTCGGAGCCACACTGGTTGGCATTTCTCCAATAATCAATGGTTGCATCAACACTAAGGCCCAAAGTCATTTCTCCCATAAGCGGAATTGGTGAAGCCGTACCGTCTGGCTTGACAGTACTGTCGTCGGTGCCATGGATATGAAGGACACTGATATGTTGCGCAGGTGTACTGTTGGCATAACATACTGGAATTAGACCGCTAGCAGCCGCAACTGCTCTAATGCGGTCGGAATGTTCGATAGCCATCCTATGAGTCATAAAAGCGCCCATCGAAAAACCTGCGAAGAAAAGACTATCTAGATTTAGTGCATAGTCATTTCCAAGAGAATCGACTAAAGCCAGCAGAAATCCAGCATCGTCAACATCGCTGTTTGGAACAAAAGGACTTCCCATAATTGTCATTTCAATACCCGAATTCCAGGTATTTCCGACTGGCACATTCACTCCCCACATTGAATATTGCGCAGCCAATGCTTGCGGAAGAACAATCATCCAATGGAACTGGTCGGCAGCCTGCTGAAAGTTGATACTGCTGTTATACGAGTCAATTCCACCATCAAATCCGTGCAAGAATACCATAACAGGCATTCCATTCTCACTGTCGTACGAAGCTGGTATGTATGTATAATATTCCCTCGTTTCACCCTGCCATTCGAAATTCTGCTTTGGCTGTTGTGCATACGAACACAAACTATATACGAGAAATACGGTTATAAAACCGATAATAATATGGATATTTATTGCTTTTGTCATATTCACTATGTTTTTTACATTAGTTATGCATAGGTTTTTTACTATTCAATTGCAAAAGTAATCTTTTTAATAAAATTTGTAACTTTGTTCGGATGAATTTTTAAACGAGAACCAACATGGACGACAAGCAAAACCAGCAACCTAAATTCTGCCAAAGTTGCGGAATGCCTCTTACCAAGCAAGATGATTTTGGTACAAATTCCGATGGCACAACCAATTATGACTATTGCAAATATTGCTACCAAGACGGCAAGTTCTTGCAGGAATGCACAATGGACGAAATGATAGAGCATTGCTCGCAATTCGTTGATGAAGTCAACAAGCAAATGCCTAAGCCGATTACAAAGGATGAATACAAGCAGATGATGAGAGAGTTTTTCCCGATGCTGAAAAGGTGGAAGAAAGATTATTATGATTAAAAATGCATCGTAGTGAAGTTAATATAATACTATATTCCCTTTCGTATGACCAAAATTTAAGAGGGGAAATTTCGGTACTTATTTGCAGTCGTTAATGATTATTCTGCAAAATTGATGGCGTTTTGAAATTTTGCGAATATAGATTTACGCAAATTATGCAAGAATGTAGTTTTTACTGCGTCCGCTTTCTTCGGATGGTTTTAGAAATTCCTTTTTCAATTAGGTCGTGAATGTCACTAGATATACAAATTATTCTCCGCAAATTTGCGGAGAATAGGTGATTTTTTCTCCGCATTTTTCAGTCGTTATCTTTTAGAAGTGCGGCGGGTACAATAATAAAAAACTCTCCCGCCTTTATTCTTAGTCGGAGAGTGAGTACTATAGTAATGATTTATATCCTCTCGAACGAAATGCTGTCATAAGTATAGTCAAGTTTTCGAAAAAGAGTCTGGTATCTGTTGAAACATCATTCATAAGTCATCTAATACCCATTTCCATAAACTCTATTATAATCGCACTCCTTGAACTTTTTTGCAATTGGGTGCATTTGACGTATTCCTAGTTGTTGCAACAGATTCTGAATCCTTGTAACTTTTTATAAAACAATACTGCAGGCTAGCATATGCTTATACCGCAGTATTGTTTTAGGCGAATTGCTATTTGTGTTCTATGCTATTATATTCATTTGTAACTTTCAATAATTTCTCTCTGTTAATTTCTATTTTTTTATTGTATTCAACGAATTTTGTAACACATTTATTAAATATTTCAGTATCCGAAATATTAACATCCAATTCTTCGATTACCTTTTTTTTGTTCTTTGCAAAGATTTATGAATTCTGTTTTTAATTTTGAAAATTCTGCAAATAATTGTTTTTTATCCATGATTTTAATTTTAATTTCTCACGCAACGCACTGACCTCCCTATGAACTTAGCGCTGTAGTTCCTGTTCACGATGGCGCTATCGTAGTAGAGGTGGCTGCGGTATGCGTCGCTGCTGTCGTACTCGGTAGCACTCCAGAAGTAGGCGTAGTACCCGAAATGGGCGTAACTGCCATTGTAGTCGCCAGCGGACAACGCACCGAAGCCAGTAGAATTGTTGTTGGCGGGAGTGTTGCCTACTGCACAGGATGTTGTACTGCTGTCCCAGCCTGTGGTAGAAGCAAGCGACTTGGCAATATTGGTAGTAGCCCCACCGCACTGATACTCACTCTGCGAACTCAGGTAGTTGGTAAGTTGTGTCCACTCTGCATCGCTCGGCAAGTGCCAGCCATTAGGACAAATGCCCTGCACTCCGCTTGGATTTGAACTGCTACTGCTTGCTCCGTTCATGGTAGCTGGCCAGTTGTACAAATAACCGTATGTTGCAACATTTGAAGAATTATTGTTTGGATAATAACGGTATTTTGTTGTAGTACTGGTTGTTGTGCCTATAGTTGTATTGCCTTCGTAGCGCAAATTTTCTGCCATCCATGTTTGTTCACCAATAGTTATAGTAGTGTATGTATTACCATCACGAGTATCAGTAAAACTACCTGTTTCGTATGGACTTGATGACGTTGTTGCATATACAGGTCTAATTGATTCTCCATGATAGCGTTCGCTGCCGTACATTCCGCATATACCAGACCCAAAGTTATGATGCTTTCCTCCTTTTGGATTATCGGAGTTGAGCGAACTTGACCAGTAATAACCGAATGAACTACTATAATTAAGACTATTTTCATCTCTATATCCAGCAGCGGGCAGGAAGATGCTATTGCCATTAGTTCCTGTATAACGACGACCATAAACGCCATTCTGTGTAGTCCATATTACGGTGCAATTGTTTTTCAATTCGTTGAACTCATCATTGGTTGGCATTCTCCAATTGCTACCCCAATTAGCAGTCGCTGCATCATCGTTTGCTTCTAGTGTAGTTAGGTTGTCGGTAAAACCATTGTTGCCATAACTTGAATTGTTACAATACTTTGTAAAAGTACTGTTATTACCGTTGCAATATTGGTAGGTACTCCAGCTATATGTACTCTTTGTTGTGATTTCTCCCCAAGCAAAGTAATCGCCATATTCTTCGGGACTATTTGCGCCGACATTACAGGTCGCCCACAAAGTACCACTTGGCAAACCAAGGTCAACATAAGTATGTTCTGGTATTTCTTCCCATTGTGCATACAATGTCATGTCTGATGATATTGTTATACTTTGTCTGTCTGAATAAGGAGTTCCAGTTCCATTTGCTGCAGTGTTCCATCCGATGAACGTATTGTTAGCCTTGTTGAATGTATTGGAAGACAGTTCTTGTGCTACTCCTGCCGTAAATATCTGAGGAGACATTGTTCCATTACCGCCATTGGCGTTAAACGTAACTGTATATGAAGTCTGCTGTGATGGTTCTGTAGAGCCGTTTCCAATGTCATTGGGATTATATACAGGACGAACTGAACGACCTATGTATCTATATCCTCCGTATATTTCGTGAATATCTGAAGAAAACTTAAGGCCATTGTAGAAAGAAGTGTTAATTTCATTCAAATTTGAACTCATATAATGACCTTCTGTATCATTAAGATTTAAACTACTACCATTGCGATTGCCCGCCGCTGGGAGAAAAATACTATTGCCATTAGTACTTGTAAAAATTGCGCCTTTTACACCGTTTTGTGTAGTCCATTCAAAAGTACAATTATCTATAAGTTCTTCCATTTCAGATCTAGTTGGCATTCTCCAGCTATATCCCCAGTTGGCATTTGCTGCGTCATCGGACGATTCTAGAGTGGAAAGATTGTCTGTAAAACCATTATTCCCATAATTAGAATCGTGGCAATACTTAGTGAGAGAATTTTGGCTACCGTTGCAATGATAATAGTTGCTCCAATTGTATATGTCTTTGGTATCTGTTTCTCCCCAAGCAAAGTAATCGCCATATTCTTCTGGACTATTTGCTCCGACATTACAGGTCGCCCACAAAGTACCACTTGGCAAACCAAGGTCAACGTAATCGTGTCCATTCAGTTGTAGTTCGGTAGTAACGAATGTTTTAATATCACCGTATGTCGTTCCTATATTGTTTGTGGCGTATGCCCTATAATAGTAAGTGGTATCTGTTGTAAGACCTGTTATATCTTTTGAAAAGCTGCCAGTTCCCAAATCGCATTGTTCTTCATACGAAAGATTTGTAGGACTAGTGCCATATACAAAACCTCGTGCAATTATTTCATCATTACCAGCATTGATAATTTCACCGTTGAGAGTTGCTCCCGTTGTAGTTACATTTGTTGCATTGCCAGTAACTACAGTAGGTAATGTTGCAGATGTGTCATCGCCTGGAATACGAACTGCTCGTATTGAAAATCCATAATAATTATAATCCCCATTGTTATAAACGCCAAACATACTTGATGTAAGATAGAGATTCTTTGCACGATATGAATAGTAGGTGTCATGTGTACTTGTCCAATAAACACCTTGAGAACTAGCATTGTAATGCCCGTCACCAGATCCTGCTGCAGGGAAGAAAATTGTATTACCATTTAATCCTGTTACAAGGCGACCGTAAACCCCATTCCTTGTCGTCCATACCGAAGAGCAATTGGAAATCAATTCATTATATTCCGTTTCGGTAGGCATACGCCAATTTGCCCCCCAATTAACATTTGCTGCATCGGCACTTAAAGGCAATACACTTGGATTATCTGTATATGTATAATTCGAAGATGTATATGAATTTTTCGTAAAGGTTTCGCCCCAAGCGTAGAAATCCCCGTAACCTTCTGGACTATTTGCTCCTAAATTACAGGTCGCCCACAAAGTACCGCTTGGCAGACCAAGGTCAACCCATGCATGCAATTCGGTAGTAAACGAAAGTGTGTCGCCATAGCCAATTCCTGCAATATTACTTGCAAATGCACAATAGTAGTATGTCGTTCCTTCGGTAAGAGATTCAAGCATCCCACTAAAATCTGGATTAGAAGACGAAGCAGTCAATGTGTTGGAAAGTTCATCAGAAGAAGTTCCATATATGAATCCGCAAGAAGTTACAGGCGAACCACCATCTGAGATTATGCTACCGTTGAGTATTGCGGTCATAATATTTATTGTTGGTGAAGCGGTAGCCACTGTAGGAACATCAACAGATGGTGTAGTAAACGATATGACTTCACCCACGCCAAAACCGATTCTGTTGCTGGCAAAAGCGCAATAATAGTATGTCGTTCCTGATGATAGATTTTCAAATGTTGCACTAAAGTTGTCATTGTTCAATTCTGCTGATATACTATTGGAAAGATTGTCGCTCGATGTGCCGTAGTAGAATCCGCAGGAGATTATTTCTGCATTGCCGTCTGAAATTATAGTAGCGCTGACATGTGCACTTGTTGTAGTTATTTGTGTTGCGGAATCTGTAACAATTGTTGGGGTTACAACAAGTTCTGTAGTAAAAGATAGAATTTCTCCCAAACCGATTCCTGCCCTGTTCTCCGCGTATGCTCTGTAATAGTACGTTGTGCCATCTGATAAATTTTCCAACGTAACACTAAAGTTACCGTCGTTTAATTCTGCTGATATATTATTGGACAAATTGTCGCTTGAAGTACCGTAGTAGAATCCGCAAGAAGTTATTTCTGCATTGCCATTTGAAATTATAGTACCACTGATAAATGCACTTGTTGTAGTTACTTGTGCAGCAGAATCTGTAACAATTGTTGGGATGACAATAGGCTCTGTTGTAAACGAGAGAATTTCTCCTAAACCGATTCCTGCCCTGTTCTCCGCGTATGCTCTGTAATAGTATGTTGTGCCATCTGATAAATTTTCTAATGTAATACTAAAGTTTCCGTCGTTTAATTCTGCTGTTATATTATTGGACAAATTATCGCTTGAAGTACCATAGTAGAATCCGCAGGTGTTTATTTCTGCATAGCCATCCGATATTATTGAACCGGCGACAGTTGCCATATCAATTGTAACATTGGCCGCAGAATAGGTTGTAACAGTAGGTTCAACAACAGATATTGTAGAGAATGTCATAACATCACTAACGCCAGTTTTAACACTATTGCTTGCGTATGCACAATAATAGTACGTAGTGCCTTCCGATAAGTTTTCCAATACGGCACTAAAACTACCATCATCATTAAGTTCTGCTTGCAAATTATTTGAAAGATTATCGTTTGAAGTGCCGTAGAAAAATCCGCATAAAGTTATTTCGTCATCACCGTCTGACATTATAAGGCCGTTTAAGACTGCTGATGTAAGATGTACGTTCGTAACTTCCATTGTTACTACTTGTGGTTTAAATATATATGAGAAATGAAGTGTAATGTGCTGATTTACAATTTGAACTTGCTCTACAAAATCACTTTCCACAATTTCCCCTTCTATTGTCGCATAGCCCACATACCTCATATTGTCACCAATATGAAACTCATTAGTTGAAGTCAGTTTTGCCTCAATCCCACCAGAAACGCCAGCGTATTTTATATTGCTTCCACATCCGCTGCCCACATTCACCATTCGTATGGAATACGAACGGCTTCCTACTCTTGCATTTAGCAGATATGTTTGCGGATTGGCAGCCGTAATGTCAAAAATGTGCATACCTGCATCAAGAGAACCATTGTACTCGGCATAAACTTTTCCTGCAACATCAAGCAGTTGCATACTTACATCTTCGCGTTGCGAAACAACAAGTTCTACACGTGTTTCGCAGTCGAATGGGTTTGGAATGTTTTGTCCAAGTCCCTGCATCGCAGTATTGTTCATGTTGACATTCACTGTACCGCCAAGCACAATTATTGTGTCGGGGTATTCTACCGTTTCAGACCAATCACTGGTGAGGTTAGTAATTGCGACACTATCAAGGCGATAGTACTCTGTTCCATTAAGTTGTCCTGTAAAGCGGACTGTGATTTCCTGCGAAATTGCGGTAATACATAAAAGTAGCGCAATCATTAACAAACAAATTCTTCTTTTTCATATACCTTTTATTATTATATTCAAAATTAATATCTGCCTACTCTTTACAGGATTTTCGGCTTATTCCTTTTAAGTTTTTGCACAAAATTACCGCCATTAGAAATACATGGCTTGGTACTTTTCGGTACTTATTTTGCTACAAAATTTCACTTGTAAAATAAGAAAATAAATTTCGTATAAAAGCAAAGTTATTGTAACAGATACTATTACATAAGCGTAGAAATTATTTACGTTTATGTAAAAGAAAATTTACGGTTTTGACATTGCTGTTCGTACTGCCTCATTGTGGTCATCTGTGTAGTTTGGCAATTATATTTCAAACTACAACAGTCAAGAAATTTGCGATTAACATAAATGGATAGAAAAATGACAAAACTCACACTAAAAATGGGTGGAAAAATGACAAGAATAGTAATAAAAAAGGGTGGAAAAATGACAAAAAATTTTGCAGCATTTTGAAAATCAATTATTTTTGTATCGAAAAATAAATGGCTATGTTGTACAGAAAAATTTCGGCATATATTGAGCAATTCCTTAAGTCGGAAAGCAATAAGGTTTTGCTTGTGGATGGAGCGCGGCAAATAGGCAAATCGTACATTATTAGGCATGTCGGGAAAAAACTTTTCCACAACTATGTAGAGATAAACCTGCAAGTTGACGCTTCCATGCAACGGGTTTTCAGTGATGTTAAAAGTCTTGACGATTTCTACATAAAGTTGGGTTCTGTTGCCAATGCCAAACTTAACAACAAGCACGATACGCTGATATTCCTTGACGAAATACAGGTTTATCCGCAACTGCTTACCTTGTTGAAGTTTCTTAAAGCAGACGATAAATATACATATATTGCAAGCGGTTCGTTGCTTGGCGTGGCTCTTATGCAAACACCGAGCATACCTATTGGCAGCATAGAAGTAAAACAAATGTATCCTCTTGATTTTGAAGAGTTTCTTATTGCGAATGGATTTTCCGAACATACACTTGGATACTTGAAGAATCAGTTTGTTTTGCGCGAAAATGTTGATTCTGCCATACACGAAAGGGTAATGTCCTTGTTCCGTAGCTATCTGCTGGCTGGAGGTATGCCGGATGCGATAAATACCTTTCTTGACGGCAAGAATATCCAAAAGGTCAGGACTATACAATCGGAAATCCATGAGTATTATGCAATGGATGCTGCGCGGTACGAGATGGGAAAGAAATTGAAGATTAAACGTGTATTCGAGCTTATACCGTCTAATCTCGAAAACAAGAAGAAGCGCATGGTTGTAAAGGATATAGAGGGCAAACAGGGCAAGCAGTTCAGCGATTACGAAGACGAGTTTGAATATCTTGTGCGCTCTGGAGTTGCGCTTGAAGTAAAGTCGATTTCCAATCCCAAGTTTCCGCTTATAGAGTCTGTACGTAAGAATCTTTTGAAATTGTATCTTAATGATGTAGGGATTCTTACAGATATATTGTATCGAAATAATGTTTTGCCGATTCTTAACGATGAGAAAAGTGTGAATTTAGGTGCTGTATATGAAACTGTCGTTGCGCAGGAACTGAAGGCTCATGGTCACACTCTTTATTATTACGACAACAAGCAGCGAGGAGAAGTGGATTTTCTCGTTGACGACTACGATTCTTTGTCTGTACTGCCGATAGAGGTTAAATCGGGACGTGACTACAAAATACATTCGGCAATATCGCATTTTGTACAGACACCGGAATATGGTATAAAGCAAGGTATAGTTCTAGCAAATACACAAAAGTTCGAAATGCGCGGAAATATTCTGTACATACCAGTGTACAATGTAATGTGGTTGTGAAGATTAATGGTGATGAGTCTGTCAAAATCTTTCGAAAGGTTTTTTGCGAAAACACTTTGCGCTGGATCTGTCTTTGTCAACGGTAAGCAAGATGTTATGGATTACATGTCCGACAAAGAAAGTACTCCCAAGTGAATCTTCATTTTTGCAAGTTCTGGAGTTTGAGCCAGCATTACCTTTGTCTTCTCCTTGAGTACCTTTGCGTTGTATTTCTCTTCATTCTTTTTTAGTTCGTAAATCCATGCTTCATTGGCAATCGGATCGGCTACAATAAGGTCGATTTCGTTGCCGCCTTTTCTATCCCACCATTTGCCGATTATGTATTTGCCTTCTTCCGCGAACTTGCTTGCAAAATAGCGTTCCATCATATATCCCGAAACGGTGCTGTAGTCGCGTTCCACAATGGCTGCAAGTGATTTAAGAGCGTTGTTTTCGACAAGAGACTGGTACTTGTAGAAAAATCTGAACCAGAAGATTAGAAAGCAATCGTTTAACTTGTAGCGGACTTTTTTGCTGTTAGCCTTGGCAAAGATTGGCAACGATTTGGTAATTAGACGATAATAGGTTTCAAGTCGAATTAGATAACTGCCAATGTTGTCGATGCCCAATTCGGATTCTATTTCGGCACGAGTCCTCATCCCACTGGCAATGCTGACAAGAATGGAAAAATATATTGCATAGTCGGTGCCAAATTCCTCTATCAGAATGTTTTTACCTTCACTGATAAAAGGTGAATTATCTTCAGTTAGTGCCGCAAGCATCTGGTCTTTTGTTACACGCCCATAGTCGAGTAACAGCGACACATACCATGGCACACCACCAGTAATGCTGAACAATGCCAACAAATCCTCTTGCGTATAGTCTGGATTGAAGTCTGCTAAAATGCTTTTCAGTGTACTGGTAGAGAACGGTTTAAGTGTTATCCGCGCATTGGCACGACCGAATAGCGGTTCGTTGTAGTCCTCGAATATTTTCTTCATCAGTGTGAATACGGAACCACTGATTATCAAGTTCAAACGGCTGTTGCTGCGATATAAGTCCCAATCGCGCTGAATATCACTAAATATGGTAGGATTTACTTTCAGAAAGTTCTGAAATTCATCTATTATTAAGGTAAAAGGCCTTTTTGCCGACATCTGCATTACAAGTCGAAAAATTTCTGAAAAAGAAGTGATTTTGCCCAAAATCGGGTAATCAAGTTTCTTGCTTATTTCTTCTGCAAAATCTTGGCATAAAAGACTTTCTGCTTTTTTCCCTACAAAAAAGTATAGTACTGTGGCGTCTCCGCATTTTAATGCCAATTCGGTCTTACCTATGCGCCTTCGTCCCATCAAAACTGTCATTTTTGATTCGTTTTTGCTTTGCAGAAGTACATTTTTCAGTTCTTCCAATTCCTTTTCCCTGTTGTAGAATTTCATATCGAATATATTTTAGTAATTTCTATTACAGTAATGGCTATTACTATTTTGCAAAAGTATATATAATTTTCTAATGTACAAAAGATTATGTAATTTTCTGTGAATCTTTTGCAAAAATTATTTCTGCTCTTCTATTCCCGACTTCACTTCGTTGTAGTAGTCCTCGATAAAATTGTGTTTCAGAGCGATTGATATGCGCACGAGCAACTTCACATCAATGTCACGGCGATGAAAAATGTCGTAAATGTTTACACGATGGCAGTTTATCTTGCGGGCAAGCCACGACACGGAGCGTTCCTGTCGCTCCAGTTCGGCTTTTATGCGGATGCCAATCGGCGTTTCGTCAATCTCTATAATATCGTCAACTATTCTGTCCGTACCGTGCCAATCTTTAATTATGCCTACTTTTTTTCCAGCATTTCGGCTTTCGCTGTATCGTTCGCGTATGTTTTGGGAAAAGGCAACAAAAAAGCCCGCACCCAATCCCATCCTAAAGTAAAGGCTCTCGCATGCCCGAAGTAAAGAAAAGGAAACAGTGCGTGCTTGAAATGCACGCAGCGTACAAATCCAGTCTTACTTCGTTTAGAATTTGCGAGATTCTTACTTAAGACGGACGGTATCGCTACCGATATATGTATGCCACAAAAATACACATATTTTTTGTTCTGCAAGCAGAAATGTGATTTTTCTCATTTTCAGCACAGCACTGTTATTCCGCAACAAAGCTAGGTGTTTGTAGCGTTTCTTTATTGGTACTTTTCGGTACTTATTTTTGGGAAAATGGCAATTGGTAAATTTACAAACCGATTGTAATCTAAGGGTTTGAAAAATAATTATTTACAATTCCGCAACTCCAACTGCTTGTCCATTACCTGCTTCCGCAAAATATCCAGTCTTTGATTTAAACTATCACGTACATGCTTGTCTTTCACAACATCATAAGATGGTAGGTTTGAAATGATTACACTGAATTTCGATGTAAGCATTCCATATACTGCCATATAATCCTTTTCAAAATCATCCGACAAATCTCTGTCATCTGGAAGCATCTTTTGTTTCAAGCAGTAAAGGTCTGATGCAAATAATTGGTAGTATTTTTCTGCAAACTCCATATATTTAATGCTTCCATCGGCAATGCCAGCCTTCAGTTCGCGTTCGTATTTGTCGTACAAATCGTAGTAGTATCTGTGTATGGAATCTAAATTTATGGCGGAAGATTGCGTTTGTTTTGGTTCTGTTTGCACAGAATGTTCTTCATCGGCTGGTTGAAAGACTTCAGGATGCTTTTCTTCTGGTTCTGCCGGCTGTGGTTCAGTTTGTGGACTATTTTCCGTGGAATCGACATTTATTTCGACAATGGTGTCGTGATGTTCCTCGATTGGCAATGGCAAATTTATCGGTTTGCTATTTTTCGTACATAACATAGCCAGCAATATTACACAGACGGCAACTAAAATTCCCGACAACATTATCCCAAAATCGTGTCTTTTGATAGCCTTG
This sequence comes from Bacteroidales bacterium, assembly GCA_017551515.1. Lineage (GTDB taxonomy): Bacteria > Bacteroidota > Bacteroidia > Bacteroidales > ML635J-15 > Bact-19. The sequence continues at coordinate 16,877 of JAFZLK010000030.1, forward strand.
CCAATATTCGATGCAGTTTTGTAGCGTCTTTTTGCATTCTTACGCTGGCATTTTCTGACAATCAGTTTGTAACGGTGCGGAAACAATGCTCTTATTATGAATCCAATGGAATAAATGTCGCTTTGTCCATTCGTTTCGTTTCTTTCCAGAAGTTCTGGCGAGGCGTATGCTTTTGTTCCGCCTGTCGCCTTGTCGGAACTGAAATCGCCATCAGCATAGCCGAAGTCTATTAGTTTTACATTGTGTCCGTTGTGGGTAATGAGAATGTTTTCTGGCTTCAAGTCGTTGTGTACCACCTGATGGCGATGAATGAATTCCACGGCGTCAAGCAGTTCGTTTAATATGCGTTTCCTTTCGCGTCCCGATGGCGATTTAGCCAAATAATCGGACAAGTTTTCGCCATCTATGTATTCCATTACAATGCAATGTCCAACCTGCGGATCGTTGCGCCACGCGATGCATCGGGCAATATGCTCGTTTCCGTAAAATCGTTCAAACAGGTCGTATTCACGTTGCAGTCGGCTGAGATTTTCTGTTGTCTTGCCGTCTTCAGGGTTGACTGCTTTCAGAAACAGTTTCCGTTGTCCGCTAATAACAGAGTACAACTTGCTGTATTCCGCTCCGTTGTGCGGAATCTCGCGGTAATCGTGAAACTGCTGGATGTCAGCATTTGGTTCTCCGAATGTCCCCGATGTGAAATTTTCTGGCATAATCTAAATTCTGCTACAAAAATAGTGATTTCTTACAAAATCAACTTTTTTGTATTTTTGCCACTCATAACATAATAAAAAATGGCAAAGACTTCGGTACCACGAAACGACAAGACAGTTGATTTTTTGAGACAAAAAATCAGAGAAACATCAGAACTTCAAGATAAGACATTGGGACCTCAGGATTTCGGTGTCTTGCAGAAACTTGTCAGTCAAAAAGTTCCTGGCCGTCCTCTCAACGACAAGACACTGAGACGGCTTTTCGGGTACGACAAAACCGACGAAAATTCGTTAGTCAGGTTGGAGACATTGGATATATTGTCGCAGTATGTAGGTTTTGAAAATTGGAACGATTTGCTTGAAAATTTTCGGCTGATGTCGGGAGAAGGTTCCGGCGACTTTGTTGGCGAGGAAATCTGTGCCGACAATCTGGCTGTTGGCGAAACCGTTTACATAGAATGGAATCCCAACCGCAAGTCTGTCTTGAAATATCTTGGCAATCAGCGTTTTGAAATCGCAGAAACTGAAAATTCAAAATGGCAGGTAGGTGACACCTTTCTTTGCAAGCATTTTATTCTCGGCATGCCTTTGCATGTTGACAATCTTACAGATAAATCGGGAAAAATCAAGTCGAAAGGGTTTGTGGTAGGAAAAATGGGCGGACTGACCATCGTGAAACAAGGTTAATATTGCACTCGTCATTTAAAAAATCTTGATTATTTTTGTCAGACCAAAAAACAATATAGCAGATGGCAAAAAACGAAAACATATCATACGCTGATGCTCTCGAAGAATTGGAAAAAATTCTCGCAGACATGGAAAGCAACGAGTTGGACCTCGACACGCTGAGTGAAAAGGTGAAACGCGCGGCATTCCTGACAAAATTGTGCAAGACAAAACTGAGAAGTACAACCGAAGAAATAGACAAAATCTTGGAGGATTGGCAGAAGGAATGATTTAATGATTAGCTTCGCTGATTTAAAAAATCAAAAATTTGATGATTTGAAGATTTGTGATGACAAAATGTTTTAAAATATTACTACGGACAATATGCATGACGGTGATGATTACTCTTGCAACAATTGCCAACGCTCAGCGTGTGCGTCCTTCCACCACAGTAATCGACAAGGAGAAATATGCTGGTCCGACGAAGTGGTCGTGCATTGACAAGCACTACGGGTACTATTTCCTCAGCTACGCCATGCCAATTCCTATCGAAAAGAGCAATAAGGAAATTGAAGGTAGGTCGGGAAAATTCCGCGTCGGATACATATACCGCTACAAGCTAGCAAAACCGTTTGACGTTGGCGTACAACTTAACTACTTGCGGCAAAGCACAGGAATGGACTACGAAATTATAGGTGCAATATGGCCATTTTACAAGTCCCAAAAATTTTCTACAATTGATCATTCCGTAGAATGTGGCGCATTTATGCGGTTCAACTTCGGCAAGAGCGATTTTCGTCACCTTGGCTGGCATATCGATGTCGGGGCCGACTATTGTTACCGCTTTGCAAAGATTATAAAGACCGTCTGCATATACAACAATAATTTAGCACACGGCAAGTCAAAGATAAAAACAAGAGAAAAGGATGGATTGTACCGCCACGACTACGGAGTTTTCATGCGCATAGGATGGAACTACATCGCATTTACCTGCGAATACAATTTCGGATATTGGGATTTTAACAATTACAGGCGTTCTCCACTTATGTTTGGGTTGCAAATTAATATGTACACTAGATAAGAAATGCGCAAATTATTCATCATATTAGCAATAACGGCAATATCAACTGCTTCGTTCGGTCAAGTCAGAATTGCCCTCGGCAAATACAGCGGTGGCGGCGACTGGTACGCAAACCCGACATCTCTGCCAAATCTCATAAAGTTCTGCAACGAAAACCTTGGCACCAACATAGACCCCGAACCTGCAACTGTGGAATTTGGAAGCCCCGACTTGTTCAACTATCCGTTTGTACACATAACAGGTCATGGAAATATTATACTCAGCGACTATGAAGTTGAAAACCTACGCAATTACCTTATTGGTGGCGGTTTCCTGCATATTGACGACAACTACGGGCTTGATGCATACGCTCGCGAACAAATGAAAAAGGTCTTTCCCGACCTTGAGTTCGTAGAACTACCTTACACTCATGAAATTTACCACCAAAAGTATGATTTTCCGAACGGTTTGCCAAAAATCCATGAGCACGACAACAAGCCGCCACAGGGATTCGGCATAATTTATCAAGGACGATTGGTTGTTTTCTACTCCTACGAATGCGACCTTGGCGACGGCTGGGAATCGCAATCCGTTCATCATGATTCGGAGGAAATTCGTACAAAAGCCCTTAAGATGGGGGCTAATATAATTAACTATGTGTTTGAAAATTAAATAAGTAAAGATATGAGAAAAATAGTAACATTATTCCTGATGCTTACGGTTTTTTTAGGAAGCGCACAGGCATGGAAGCCGACAAAAGGCGAAGCAAAGAAGATTACAAAAGGTTTTATTTCGGCGGTAATGTCGGGAGATTTGAAGAAGTCGCTAGATTATTTTGCCTACGAATATGTACGCGAACAGCATGACGGTTTTCTTGAAGGACGCACCGAACAATTTGTGATGGAGTTCATTGGTGGAGTGCCGATAACGAAAGAAGGCAAACAATTGGACTTCGTAACGCCAACGTTACAAAACATCGCATCTATTAAAATAAAGGATGTAGTAATCATCGGAGAGGAAATGTATTCTGTAATCGAGGTAAAACTCAAGGATGGAAGCAAATACAGTACAGACCTTAACATAGTAACGGTTGACGGAGAAATGCTTAGGTTTTGGGGTGCTGTTGGGTAAAATTTAGAGTTGACAAAAAAGGCTGGCAGGCAGAATTGAGAAACTTAGAAACCCAGAAACGGCGTACTTCGACAGGTTCAGCAAACGCCATTGAAACGGCGTCAGCCATAAAAACTTGAAACATAGAAACGGGCTTTAGCCCATAGAACGGCGTACTTCGGCTGTGCTCAGCACAAGTAGCCCTCAACGAAGTTAAACTTAGAAACCTATAAATAAAGCAATGAATAAATTAAAATTCTTCCTAATCATTCTTGCATTCGCAACAGCATACTCCCTATTCTCGTGCAAGGGTGAAAACGAAAAACCACTTCCTGCTGTGCTTACTACCGACACGCTTGTAACTGTGTACGATTATTCAGTAACCGATACTTTTGACAGCGGAGAAACCCGCCGCATTAGGTTTTACGACAAGGTTGACAGCACATCCGCAAGGTATGAGAAACGCTACTACAAGAACGGAAACATCTGCATGGAAGGTCCGCTCGACAACGACAACCTTCGCGATGGCCGCTGGATAGCATGGTACGACTGCGGAAAAATTTGGAGTACGGGTGATTATACCCACGGATTGCGCAACGGAGAAAACAAAGTCTATTATGTAAACGGTCAGGTGCAATACAATAAGAAATATGTAAACGACACCGCAGAAGGCATCTGGACTTTCTACCTTGAAGACGGAACCGAAGCATTGAAAGTCATTTACGAGAAAGGAGTAGTGATTGAGCAGGTGCAACTAGTGAGTGCCGATAGTTTAAGAAATATTTCACATTGACATAACTTGTAATCGTTTATTTTTGCCAACAGAAAATTTTAAAATTAGATACAATGAAAAAATTCACATGTTTGTTGCTCTTTGTAATCCTTAGCATTGGAGCAGCATTTTCGCAGGGCTTGGCACTTTCCGACAAGTTGCCCAACGACCCGAAGGTAATCGTAGGCAAACTCGACAACGGGCTTACCTATTATATTAGACAAAACTCAATTCCCGAAAACCGAGCAGAACTCACTCTTGCAGTTTACGCAGGTTCGGTTCTCGAAACCGAGGAACAGCGCGGATTGGCTCACTTTACCGAGCACATGGCGTTCAACGGAAGTACTCACTTCAGCAAGAACGAACTCGTAAACTACATGGAATCAATCGGTATGCAGTTCGGTAGCGAGGTTAACGCTTACACCTCGTTCGACGAAACCGTTTATGGCATCAAGGTTCCAACCGACAATAGCGAGTTTATCGACAAAGGTTTGCTCGTTCTTTACGACTGGGCTCACGAACTTTCGTTCGACGACGACATGATTGAAGACGAAAGAGGCGTTATTCACGAAGAATGGCGTTTGAGCCAGGGCGCACAGACTCGTCTTCAAAACGACATGCTTACCGCTGTTTTCAACGGTTCGAAATATGCAGAACGCTTGCCGATAGGTTTGATTGATGTTATCGACCATTTCAAACCAGAGGTTATCAAGGATTTCTACAAGACATGGTATCGTCCAGACCTTATGGCAGTAATCGCTGTTGGAGACTTTGACCCTGCCGATATGGAAAACCGTATCAAGAAGCAGTTCTCACAGATTCCAAAACCAGAAAATCCCAAAACTCGTCCAACCGAAATCATTCCTGATAGCAAGGAAACCATTGTAAAGCTTTCGAGCGACCCAGAATGTCCTGCTACAGTAGTTTACATTTTCTACAAGCACCCGCAGTCAAAGACCGTAACCGTTGCCGATGCTCGCCGCGATATGGTTTCTGCTCTTATGTCACAAATGCTTTCTGCTCGTTTCTCCGAAATAGCATTGTCACCTAATCCTCCTTTCATTCAGGGATTTGGCGCATATTCTCCATTTATGGGCGGTAAGGATGCTTTCATGAACCTTGCAATGCTTCAGAACGACAAGATTGAAAACGCAGTTAAGGTTCTTGTTACTGAAAACCAGAGAATGCTCCAGCATGGCTTCACACAGACCGAACTCGACCGCGCAAAGAAAGACATGCTTAAGATGATTGACAAGCAGTACAACGAGCGCGACAAACAGAAATCGGAAAGCTACATCAACGAATACAAGGCTAATTTCATGCCTCCTCACTCAGCATATATGAGTGCAGAGTACGAACACCAGCTATACAACAAGTACATCCCCGAAATCACTCTCGATGATGTAAACAAGTACGCTAAAACAATGATTACCGACGACAACTGCGTGGTATTCGTTATGGCTCCCGAAAAGGACAACTTCAAACTTCCTACCGAAGCACAGATTAGAAAGGCTTTCGAAGAAGCAAATCAGGCAAAGACCGAACCGTATGTTGACAAGGTTGCTGACAAGCCACTTGTTGACGCTCTCGGACCTAAGGGCAAAGTTTCAAAGAAGGCTGTAAACAAGCAGTTTGGCTACGAAACTTGGACTTTGAGCAACGGCGTGAAGGTTGTCTTAAAGCACACCGACTTCAAGGCTGACGAAATCACAATGACTGCAAAGAGCGATGGCGGTTACTCAAAGTATAACTCAAAGGACGCTCTAACGGTTCAGTGCATAACTGACGTAATGGACGAAAGCGGTCTTGGAAACTACGATGCAACAGAATTGCAGAAATATCTCTCTGGCAAGAACGCCCATGTTTCGCCATACATTGGAGAAACCGAAGAAGGCTTCACCGGCAGTTGCGATGTTGAAGGATTCGAAACCATGCTCGAACTTGTAAACGCTTATTTCTCAAAGCCTAGATTCAGCGAAGATGCATTCAACTCTTACATCGAAAAGCAAAAGGGTATGCTTGAAAATGCAAGCCTCGACCCGCAGAGCGTATGGCAGGATTCCTTGAAATGGATTTTGGCAAACTACAGCGAATACCGCAAACCTATGACACCTGCTTTGCTAGACGAAGTTAACTTCAAGAACATGAGCAAGTTCTACAAACAGCGCTTCAACGACCCATGCAACTTCACTTTCTACTTTGTTGGAAACATTGATGCAAAGAAGGCAAAGCCGTTGATTGAAAAGTACTTGGGCTCGCTCGAAACTGTTGAACGCAACGAAACTTTTGTTGACCTTGGAATCCGTCCTCCAAAGGGTGGTGTAGAAAAGGATGTTAGGAAAGGCAAGGATGACAAGTGTATTGAACTTATTGTCTTCCATGGCGATTTCGCATACAATGCACAAAATCTTACTGAAATAGATGCAATATGCAAGATATTGACCACCAAGCTTCTCGAACAGATTCGTGAAAAGGAAAGCGGTGTATATTCAATCGGTGCTTATCCTGCAACCAACAGCAAGCCGACAGGAAGATACGCTGTACAGATTTTCTACAGCTGTGACCCTGCAAGAGAACCAGAACTTAAGGGAAAGATTTTCGACATCATCAAGTCGATGCAAAATGGTAGCATCAGCGATGATGAAATTGCAAAGGTTATCGAAAAGAAGAAACGCGAACACGAAACCGAAGTCAAGGAAAACAAGTACTGGAGAGGTCTTGTAATCGACCTTGTAGAAGGAGACATTACTCCTGCAGAGGCTACCAGCGAAGACTCCCGTATCAATGCAATCAGCAAAGACCAGATGACAAAGGCAGCTGAAAAGTTCTTCAAGTTCGACAGCTACACAAAAGTAAGGCTTGTTCCTGAAAAATAGTACCTTAAATTAATTAAAGAAAAAAGAGGATGCGAACATCCTCTTTTTTTGTTGCTAATTTAGTGAAAATCGGGTATAAATTCAGTGGATTACACTTATAAGCGATTATTGGTGTCCGCTAAAAAACATGCAAACGTTATAAGTCAGTTGTTATCATACTCTTATATACGTATGCTGATTATAGGGCTTGTCATTCCGAAAACCAGATTGAACCTGCGATACGGAATGGGGAGCTGTGTGAAATCGGTTGTCCGGAATCTGCTAACGTATTGTCGTGGAACAGATTCCGTACAGACAGGCTCACACGACACGTTCCTTAGTCGGTTCGCTTTGTCTTACGGAATGACCTAATGGGTGGTTTAGCGGACAACAATA
>JAFZLK010000031.1 GCA_017551515.1 Bacteroidales bacterium
GCGATATATAAGGAAGGGGAATTAGACAGGAATTCAACTGATGCAAAAAATGAAACAGATCAAACTGAAAACGGACGCTCAGTTGTTAGGCAAATTGAATACTACAATCTTGATGTAATAATTTCAGTAGGCTATAGAGTCAAATCAATACGAGGCACAAGATTTCGTCAATGGGCAAATAAAGTTTTGAAGGAATATCTGCTCAAAGGTTATGCTTTCAACCAACGCTTCGAACGATTGGAATACCGTATGGCAGAAGCAGAAAACAAGATAGATTTCTTTGTACATACAGCATTACCACCCGCTGAAGGAATATTCCTAGATGGCAAGATTCTTGAACCTTTCGGATTCGTAAATAGTATAATTCGTTCTGCAAAATTTAGCATTATATTAATTGACAATTACATAGACGAAACTATTTTATTAAGGTTAGCAGAACGAGCAAAAGGTGTAACCGCCAAGATATACACGCAAGAAATATCTCCATCGTTCAATGTTGCATTGGAAAAACACAATTCGCAATACGGAAAAATAGAAGTACATCGTTTCACAAAATCTCACGACAGATTTTTAATCATCGACGATACTGTATACCACATTGGTGCATCCATCAAGGATTTAGGCAAAAAATGGTTCGCATTCTGCAAGATGAATGAACCTGCAAATGAAATCATAAGCAGATTATAGTATTATTCGTCAACACTACTCTCTCTTTGATAATTTTGTTTTTCCCCACTAATCATGCTGAACTGCTTCCTGCGACGCACCGAGCAAGTCGAAGTGAGCCTGTCGAAGGACAGCATCTGTTTTCAATGAATGAATTAGGCTCACAATGCATTGTGAGAGTCTACAATATTAAATATCCATTGTACAGACGCAAAATTTTGCGTCTCAACTCGAAATCTTTTTTACCTTTGCAAAAACTTTGTGTATGAGACAAGTATTTTGCTTTTTGCTTATTCAGGCAACTTTTTTGCTGTCCGCTTTTGCGCAGAATGATACCCAGATGCTTCTTGAAGACTGGGAAACCGGCGATTTCACATCATTACAATGGGAACGCCCCGGAAACCAATACAAATGGGAAATAACCAGCGAAGGCGCGTATAGCGGAAGATATTGCGCCCGTAGCGGAAACTACTACACAAAAAATACAGAATCTGTACTTCAATTGTCGGTATATCTTAACGAAAACGGCACACTATCCTATTTCTGCAAGATTTTTTCGTCAGAAAGCAGCGGTATTTTTTACTTTTATATTGATGGAGTGCTGAAAGAAACACTTTCGGGATATGCCGACTGGAGCGAATACCAATGCGAAATATCTTCAGGCTTCCATGTGCTAAAATTCTGTTATACAAGAAATTCAGAAGCCAGCAAAGGCTCCGACTGCGTGTGGATTGACGACATTAGTTTGCCCAATGGCATTCAGATGAATACAAGCGCAAACGCTTGCGAAGCGCCAACGCAACTACATGCCGAAACCGATGGAAACGATGTCGTTCTTACATGGAACGGTTCGCAAAACCCACAGGAAATTGTAATTTTCGACGATGTAGAAGGACATGAACACGGAGTGATAAATTCACAAGGAGCGGTTGGCTGGAACTATATTGATGGTGATAATCTTCCAACTGGCACTTTTTCTTCACTGAATTTCCTCCACGAAAGTGATACAATGGCATTCATTGTTCTTGACGATGAACTGATTGTCGGCACAGGCAACAATTATTGCCAGGCAAATTCCGGACACAAATTTTTCGGTTGCCCCTTCCATTCCAACATTCGCAACGATGACTGGATTGTTAGTCCCGAACTCAATTTCTCGGAAGCATTTACATTTTCGTTTTATGCACGCAGTTTTTCCACGCAGTATTCCAACGAAAAGTTTATTGCCTACTATTCGGTTACCGATGCAAACGCCAGCAGTTTCATTCCGCTTCATTGCGACACAATTACAACCACCGATGCGTGGACGGAATATTCATTCATGGTGCCATCTACAGCAAAGTATGTTGCAGTGCATTGCGTTTCGTATGACCAATATATATTAAGCCTAGATGATATTTCAATCCGTGGACAAATCGGTCATACCTGCAATGTTTATCGCGATGGCGTTCTTATTGCAACCAATGTCGCCGACTCTACATACACCGATACTGGTGTAGCATCAGGAAATCATTGTTATACAATCACATACAATTGTGGCGGCAATACCGAATCGGCTCATTCCGACGAAGTCTGCGTAGAAATTCAAGCATTGTCGAAGTCGGAAATTTCCGCTATCATTGACAGCATAACGACACGCGAAATGATGGAAAACCAAGACCATCCGACAAGAGTCAGCAATGCCCACATGGCAAGCACATTGGAGGAAATGTTCGAGTGGAACAAATACCCGACTTACGATGTTTACACGCAATTACTGCAATATTTCAAGGAAACATTCCCAAATCTATGCGAAATTGACACCATTTTGGAAGATACGCCCCACCCCGACCTGCACCACTCCATTTTCGGAATACACATTAGCAACACATTGGGACAGGCGACAACAAAACCAGCCTTCCTTTATTCATCGTCAATGCATGGAACAGAAGTCGTCTGCTTCTACATGATGCTGCATCTCGCCGACTATATTCTGAACAATGCGACAACCGATTCCGCCGTGATGAAGATATTGGATAATGTTGACTTATACATTTGTCCGCTCGAAAATCCCGACGGAACCTACCATGCGACCAACGATATGATATGGCAAGGCGAAGGTTATTCCACTTACCATAATTACAACGATGTGCAGTTGAACCGCAACTATCCGCACCTGCCCGGACTTGGCACCGAAGCCAACCTTCAGCCCGAAACTCAGGCAATAATCGACTGGGTTACGCCGATACATTTTGTAATGTCGGTAAATTTCCATTGCGGAGCCGAACTGATTAACTACCCATGGGATTCGTGGACGACAAACCAACGCCCCCACGCCGATGCCGACTGGTTCCGCTACACAGGTCAGAATTACGCAACATTGTGTCACGCTCAAGACACATCATATATGTACGGCAATGGCGCTGGCTACGCAGTGATTGATGGTGGCGACTGGAGCATTGTTAGTGGAAGCCGACAGGATTATATGACATATTACCAGCATTGCCGTGAAGTGACAATGGAAATAAGCCGTACACATGTAGTTACCGACCCAGATGAACTCCAGTCGTACTGGAACAACAGCAAGGATGCCCTGCTGAGTTATGCTATGGAATGCGACTATGGATTCTGGGGAGTTGTCACCGATGCGGTAACACACGAACCTGTTGAGGCAATGATAAAAGTACTGAACCACGACCGCTTCCATTCCGAAGTTTATTCGCATCTGCCGTTGGGTGCATACCACCGACCAATTATGGCAGGAACATATACTGTGGAAGTTTCGGCTCCATGCTACCAAACTGCCACTTTCACGGTTACAACAAAACCCGGCACAAAAGTCCGCCACGATGTAGAACTGCAACCGCAAACTGTAGCACCAGTAGCATTCGACCAGTACATACTTTCGGGAATGCAAACCACGCTCGTTGTTAATTCGCAAAACGAAGTGTTTTGGTTCGAGTCAGACACGGCAAGCGAAGCAATTGCATCTGGCAACTACTTTACAACACCTGAGCTTTTCGATACAACAACATATTACATTGAAGAACATTATGTTGACGATACACTAATTTGCATCAGTCCGCGCAGTTTGGTTACGGTTTTTGTTTTGGATACGACTGGCTTCACCACAATGTTGCCGACTTACAATACAAACTCTTGTTTTACCGTATATCCCAATCCAGCAGACAATTATTTGACCATAGAAAACCTTGTTCCTGATAATTTCACATTGTATTTGTATGATTCCAACGGAAAACTCATTCTAACACAAGTCGTTTCAAAAACAACGCGGATAGATATATCGTGGCTTAGCCCAGGTGCATATTTCCTGCAAGCTAAATATAGTAACGGAAGAAAAGAGGTCAAGAAAATTGTAAAGACAGGAGAATAACCATAAAAAATGTCGAAAAAATCTTTTCAAAAAAAATTATCACTCAATATTTCATATTGTTCAAAATAAAATTACCTTTGCATTTTGTTCAATATGTTTAATATGATGAAGAAAATTCCATTGTTCGTTGCAGTTGCCCTTACGGTAATGTTGTGGTCGTGCGCAAGTACGCCAGCCGACAACGCCGAAAAGGTCGTGAAAGCCGTGAACAAGTATTGCGACAATGTGGAAAAAGCTATCGCCGATGAAATCATAGACGATGACGATGTCGCTCTGATAAAGGATTCGGAAAAGAACTACATGGATTTGATTGCCGAAATTACCGAAAGTTATTCAGGCAATGCAAACGACCGTGCCGAATTCGAACAGCAGTACACATCTGATGAAGTCTGGTTAAGGATGGCTGATGTAACTCTCAAGCTCGCAAACACCGAAGGATATGCAAAATTAAGTCTAACAAATAAATAATTGTAATATGAAGAAATTAGTTTTATTAGCAATCGTATCAGTTCTTGCAATGATGCTTTATAGCTGCAAACAAGAAGCAAAGGAAAATAACGAAACCAAGGAAGAGTGTGCAAAAGAGATTTGTCCGGTACACGATGCTGTAACAATCCTGAATTCAAAGAATGCGATAGCAAACCTTATCAAGGAAGCCATCGCCGACAATGAAATTTCAGACGAAGAAGCAACCAAGATAAACGATGCTTTCTGCGAATACCAGAGCGTTGATGCTGAAATCAAGACCAAGTATCAGGACAAGAAGGATGCACAGGACGAACTTTTCGCTATCCTAAATGCTGAAAACAACTACAACAAGTCGATGAAGCTCGCAACCGAAGCAAAGGGTTTCGACAAGATTAGCGCAAAAGTTAAGTAAGCACAACGAATGTATGAAATACAAAAGGCTGGTAATCCCAGCCTTTTGTTTAGCTTATATATTTTAAAGTTTAATCGGCTCATTGCCACAATGAAATAGAATACTATGGCGACATTAAAACTTACCAAGACCACCACGATTGGTGAACTTAAACAACAATTCGACGATGCATTCGGATTAATGATTGAATTTTACGATGAAAACAATATAAAAACAGATGCCGCACTAGATGTCACTCTTGGCAATTTAGGGCTCACTACTGAAGGCAATTATAAGTGTCCAGCAGATCTCAGCGTATCCTCGTTCATCGAAGACATGAAGCAGATTTATGGACTTAATGTGAAAGTATTTAACTACGACTGGAGTCCAATAGCATCTGAAGGACTTGCACTTGGCACAGTGAACAATGATCGCAGTAAATTTAACGTCAAAAAAATTCGCTCAATATTAATATACTCAATCGCTTCGATTCTTGTTATAGTTTTTATATGGCTTATGTTAAAATAAGCTATGATGCAACAATCTAAAACCAAGCATCAGAATGTAGGATGTACTTTTAGCAATCTTATATGCAGAAAAGAACTATGACAAAATTAGCGTGAAGATAAAGTAAGCGACTATTGTATGGAACAAAAAAAGTCGCCCCTATTCGAAGCGACTCATTGTAAACCGATTAAAAGGATTTATGAAAACTAAAATTACAAATTATTCAAAATATAATTTGTCATCTTGGTGTATAGATGATGACGCGTATTTCCTCCGTAGATGCTGTGATCCTTGTTAGGATAATACATCAGGTCAAACTGCACATCAGCCTCAATAAGCTTATCAACCCAATCGACTGAATTTTGGAAATGAACATTATCATCGGCAGTTCCATGAACTAGCAAGTATTTGCCTTTCAGCTTCTTGGCATGGTTGATTGGAGAATTCTCATCGTAACCAGCGGCATTGTCCTGCGGCAAACCATCGTAACGTTCTGTATATATCGAATCATAATATCTCCATGTGGTTACTGGCGCAACAGCGATTCCCATCTTAAAATAATCGGCACCGATAGTCATACAAAGGCTCGACATATATCCACCGTAGCTCCAGCCGAAAATACCAATTCTGTCCTTGTCAACATAATCGAGCGAACCGAGATATTTTGCTGCAGAAATTTGGTCTTGAACTTCGTACTTGCCTAACTGTCCGTATGTTGTCTGACGGAAATCGCGACCACGATAGCCAGTGCCACGGTTATCAACCGACACAATTATGTAACCTTTCTGTGCAAAAATCTGATACCAAGGCATTGAGCCGTCCCAAGTATCGGCAACCGTCTGTGAACCAGGACCGCCATAAACATACATGAACACAGGATATTTCTTCTTTGCATCAAAATTCTGGGGTTTTACCATCCAGCCGTTTAGTTCATCACCATTTTCAGTCTTGAATGTGAAGAATTCCTTCTTTGTGAACTTGTACTCATCCTTTATTTTGTCAGCCAATTTCTTGTTGTCTTCAAGTTCGCGGATAACCTTGCCAGTATTGTCGCACAAGGTTATGACCTGAGGTGTATTTGCATTGCTATATGTATTAATGAAATACTTGAATCCATTGCTAAAAACAGCTGAATTTGTGCCTTTGCCCTTGCTCAATTCCTTGATTTTACCTTTTTCTGCATCAACGCAGTAAACTTCGCGACGCAAAGGTGAATTCTTGGCTGCCTGAAAATATACAACTCCCTTGTCGTCAACGCCATAAACCTCTGTTACTTCCCACTGACCATCAGTAAGTTGACGAACCATATTTCCATTCATATCGTACATATAAATATGACGATAACCATTTGATTCGTGTGAAGTTATAAAATGCTTGTTATCGGGAAGGAAAGTAAGGTCATCGTTGATTTCCAAGTAGTACTTGTCTGTCAATGTCTGGATTACTTTCGAAGAACCAGTGGTTGCATTAATGAGGAATAGTTCGTACTTGTTTTGCAAACGGTTGAGTTTCACTGCCGAAAGCGTATTCGGGTCGTTTGTGAATTTCAAGCGAGGAATGTACATATCGTTGAGGTCGCCCATATCGGCAACTGTTATCTTACCGCTTTCAACATCTACAATATGCAGAGAAACCTTCGAGTTCTCCTCTCCTGCCTTCGGGTACTTGTATTCGTAAATTTCCGGGTAAAGTTCGCCGTACATTGTCATGCTGAACATCTTGACATTTGATTCGTCAGTACGAAGGAAGGCGATTTTCTTACCATCAACCGACCAGTCGTATGCCTTATTGTAGCTGAATTCCTCTTCGTAAACCCAGTCTGGAGCACCATTTATTATTTTATTCCATTCGCCGTCGGTTGTAAGTTGGATTTCCTTTGCATTTTTGTCGGTTATATCCTTGACATACAAGTTGTTCTTACGGACAAAAGCCACTTTCTTTCCATCTGGCGAGAACGAAGCCAACTGTTGCTTGCCATTTTCCGAAAGGCGTGTTACCTCTTTGGTTTTCAAGTCGTAAATATAGTATTCAGCAGTAAACGAATGGCGATAAATTGATTCGTACTTGGTCGAAAACATAATCTTCGATTCATCTGGACTGAACATATAGTCGTAAATAAAATCAAAATTATCGCCAAGATTCAGGTCGGCAACCATCAAAAGAGTTTCCTCCTTTTCGCCTGTTTTGTAACTATACTTTTCAATACCATTGCGTCGAATTGTAAGGTTGGTGTAATGTTCGCCATCCTTCATCGATTCGATTCCATAAACACCGTTCTGCCTGAATGTTCCGTAATAATAAAGATCATCTACAGTAATTTCCTTCTGCGCAAAACTCGTAAATGTCACCACAAATAGCAACATTGCTGTAAAATAAAAATTCAGTCTGTTCATTTTGTTATTTTTTATGATGCAAAGATACTTCATTTGACAACAAACCCAAAAGAAATATTATGGCCGTCCAATATTATGTTATAATAAAAATATATAAGGATGCTTATATGGGACTAAAACTTACAACCTTACAATCCCGTTTTTTATCGAATACTTTATTAATTCCGCAGTATTTGAAATGCCCATCTTACGGAAAATGTTAAACTTATGCCCTTCCACTGTTCGTGCACTTATACAAAGTTTCTCGGCAATCTCCTTGCTCATCAAGCCATCGGCGCAATACCTGATAATTTCTAGTTCACGTGCCGAAAACATGTCGTCCTGCAATTTCTTGGATGCAGCAACCTCCTTGAGAATCAAAGCAATGTCACAACCGAAATAATTTGCTCCATCGACAATGGTTTCTATGGCATTATACAGTTCTTCTGGCTGCGATGCTTTGCTTATAAACCCGTTAACACCGATTTCCATAGCCTTCAGTACAGTTGCCTCGTCAGTTTCTGCCGACAAAACAAGGATCTTCATTTCGGGGCACTCGTTTCGCAACCTTTCGGCTACCTGCAAACCATCCATCTCGGGCATAATGATGTCGAGCAACACTACCTCTGGCATAAAATCATGCAACGACTCTAGAAACTTTTTCCCTGACGAAAAAGTGCGAATCAGATTCAGGTCGTAAAACGGCATCATAGCCATCCTTGTTCCCATCATAAACAAAGGATGGTCGTCAACTATTGCTATTTTCAGTTGCCTAGACATTGGCTTTGCGTATTGTAAAAATAAACTTTGAATATTTTCCGACTTCGCTCTCAACCGAAATCTTGCCACCGTTCTTGCGAACCATCTGGTCGCATACCACTAGTCCAAGACCGTTACCAGTCTCCCCGTTTGTTCCCACGGTGGTCTTCACTGCACCAACAGAAAACAAATCCTTAATCATGTCCTTGGGAATACCGACACCCTTATCAAGCACCGAAACACTGTACATTTCGCCAGAATCTGTCACTGAGACATGAATTTCTGAATTTAAATGAGAAAATTTTATTGCATTTGACAGCAAATTGCGCAAAACGGTTTCTAGCATATTCTTGTCGGCATACACAATGCAACCATCAGGCACATCGGTTACAATACGAACATTCTTCTCTATTGCATTTATCTCAATGAGCCGAGCAACATTTTTTATCACCTCAGTTAAATTCAAATCAACCGGATTGTATGGCATACGCCCAATCTCCATCTGCGACCAGTTCAACAAATCATAAATAAGCTTTACCTGACCTTCACTTGCCTGAAGCACCTGATAACCAAGATTAAATAAATCTTCCTTGCTTAAAGTTTCAAAATTTTCAGCAATCACTTGCACCCCATTGCGAATAGCAATCGCAGGATTTTTCAGGTCGTGCGAAATTATTGCAAGAAACTTGTCCTTGGTGTGATTAATTTCCACAAGTTCCCTATTCCTTGCACGCCTAACATACCACAGTCGAATACCAAGTCCAATAATTATCAGCAAGAAAGCAATGGCAACATACAATATCGTCCTCATGATTTTGAGTTGCCTGATGGTTTCATCTTGTGCCTCTATCTGTCTTTCCTTTTCTCTTAAATCATACTTTACCCTTTGCGCATTAAGCTTATTCGACATATCTGCCGAAAAAATAGAATCAGATAGATTTATATATTTAGATAACGATTCGTATGCTTCGTAATACTTACCTTGCTCCACATAAAAATCTCTTTTTTCAAGATAAAGATTTAACAAAACCTGACGATAATAATTATCATGGGCAAGGTGCTCACTCCTATTCAACAAATCTTCTGCATGTTCGTAATCCTTATCAATTACGGCAATTTTAGAAAGTCCCTGCAAGCACAGCGCCATTATCTCGACATCATTAATCGACTCCGAAATCTTTAAAGCCTTGTTCATATATGTACGAGCCTCGTCGTAGTTTCCCAAATCAAAATTGCACAAGGCAATATTATAATAGGTATTACAAATTGTCGCACTATCCTTCACTTCTTCCTGAACCACAAGGCTTTTCTTGAACATATCAATAGCCTTTTCATACTCCTTTATTCCACCGTACACGCAAGCCACATTGCTTTGTGAAATTGAAACTCCCATAGGACTATCACATTGCTCAGCATATTCAAGAGCTTTGTTGTAATATTCAAGCGACTCGTCATACTTGCCCCAGAAGAAATATATGGAACCATATGCCGTCATAATTCGGCCCAAAAGTGATTTATTATCAGACGGAGCCAAAGCCTCGTTGCGAAA
>JAFZLK010000032.1 GCA_017551515.1 Bacteroidales bacterium
ACGAAGAAAAGTCTTCATTCAAGACTTTTTAAAGGCACATAATCCACTGAAAAACAAATAGTTCAAGCACTTATTAGGTCTCTTTTTGACTATTATAGCTTTTTAAAGGCCTTTTCAGGTCTCTTTTTGACTATTACACCTTATTCAGAAATAGACTTTAGAAAGGATTGTTTTTATGTGAAAGCATTAGATAGGACAATAGATTACCAATCTATTCCAAATGATGAAATACAATTAGAATATGTAAAATGCTTTACGGACAAGTTTCAAGAATGTTTGAACGGAGACGATGACGGCTATTCTGAAGAAGTTTAAGTTCACATCAAAGGACAGGAACATAGAGGATTACAAGGCGGAGGAAGAAAAACTCGGGTAGTAAGAGTTATCAAAAAATCATATAAGTCTTTGTGTTTAAAAACAATTTTGTATTTTTGTCCAAAATTAAAGTTGCACTTTAATTTTGGACAAAAATATTATAAATAAATGTACAACAGGGATTTACAAAAGGAATTAGCACGATTATCGAAACAATGGACGGTAATTTCGGTAACAGGGCCACGACAGTCGGGAAAAACTACATTATGCAAGATGACATTTCCTGATTATGAATATGTTAATCTTGAGCATTTGCCGACAAGGAATCGTGTTGCTGATGACGTGGATTCTTTTATCAGAAAGCATTCAAAAGGTATTATCTTTGATGAAGCCCAATATTTGCCAGAACCTTTTTCTAACATTCAAGTGTGGGCGGATAACGACAAGTCACGGCGTTTTGTTTTGTCGGGGAGCAGCGATTTCCTGATTATGCAGAATATTACACAATCGCTTGCAGGAAGGGTGGCCGTTGTACGATTGCTGCCATTGTCGATTTCCGAACTGAAAGAAGACATTGGAAGGTTTTCAACTGATGAATTGATGATTCGTGGCTATTTCCCTGGAGTTTGGGGCGATATGAAAAATCCCTGTGACATATATGAGAATTATATCGCTACATACTTGCAACGTGATGTCCGTCAGATTGTTAATGTTAAAAATTTGCAATTGTTCCAGCATTTTCTTGTGTTGTGTGCAGGACGTGTAGGGAGCGAATTTAATGCTTTGGCATTGAGCAGTGAGATTGGCGTAAGCAGTGTAACAATTAAGGAGTGGCTACGGATTCTGGAAACTTCATACGTTGCATTCCAACTTTCCCCGTATTATGCCAACATAGGCAAACGACTTTCCAAAATGCCAAAGATATATTTCTACGATGTGGGACTTGTTTGTCAGTTGTTGGGAATTACGGATACCAAGCAACTTGAAGTTCATCCGCTTAGGGGTGCGATATTTGAGAATATGGTAGTTGCCGAAATGTTGAAGCAGCGTTTCAATACAGGGAAACCCAGCAATTTGTATTTCTATAGGGACAAATCGAAAAGAGAAGTTGACATTTTGCAGGTGGATGGGCTTCAAATGAAAGCATACGAAGTGAAATCGGCGCAAAGGTACGATTTGTCTTTTTTCAAGAACCTTAAATACCTGAAGGAACTTTTGGGCAACAATCTAATATCCACACAGGTAATATATGATGGCGAGGACAATGATTATGATTCTGTCAATGGAATATTTAACTTTAGGAATATTGCAAAAATGAAACAGATTGAAGATAAATTAAATTCTTAATTTGTTAAGTATGTTTTGATTATTGAATCTGCACTATAGTATCTTCACCAAAAATAAATTTTGCCATTTCGTTTCCTATTCTTATATTTGCCCTCGGTTTGGTGTATGCCAAACCAGACATATTGATTAACGAAGCGTTATGCTCGTCTTGTTTGTTGAAACCTGAGAAATTTCAAACGAAGATCAAGACGGTATGAGAGTTCGCGTACAGCGTGGACTTTGTGTATCATCTCTTATCTTCAAGGTAAATTCTCAGGACCTCAACAAAAAGATGTGGTATATCAGTGCCACACTTCTTTATTGGTTTAATTGCTCGTGAGGTGCTGGTGGGCAGAGGAAAGGAATATAATTATGAGAAGATTTTTTCTTGCATTCCCATTGCTATTGCTGATGACTGCAATGTTAAATGCTCAGAATCTCGACCGCATTAGCCTCAGTTCTGGTGGAGCGGCTGGCGACAATGTCAACTATGTCCTCGGCGAGACATTCAATTTCACTATGGCGACAGGTGGAAGCGATGGCATTAGCCTCGAAAGCGGTTCACTTAGTAGCGAACAGAACACTGGCGGCGACATTCCAACCATTTTGCAGGAAGCCTCCGAAATGCCCTCGCAGATTGAGTGCTACCCGAATCCCGTAACCGACATTCTTACTATTGATTTCAACGGCACTGAAGGAGTTACAGGAGTGGCAGTGTTCAATGCATTGGGACAAATGGTTCTGCAGACACCAGCAAATGGCGACAAGGCATACCTGAATGTAAAGGCGTTGCCGGCTGGCAGTTATTTTGTCTCGGTGATGAATGGTAAGGATGTTATGGCAGTTAAAAAAGTGGTGAAGGAATAATCCCGCCCACTGAGCGTAGTCGAAGTGAAGGAAACGAAATGTAATTTACACGCCCCTTCGACAGGCTCAGGGAGCAAATGAATTAGAAACTAAAAGTCTGAAAGGCAGAAAGGCTAGCGGTCTAATAGTCTAACAGACCAACGGTCTAAAGGCCGAAAGACGAAACGACCTCAAACCATTTCAAACAACCTCAAACCATTTCAAACAACTTCAAACCATTTCAAACAACTTCAAACAATTTAGAAACAAATTAAAAATAATATAATATGAAAAAATTGTTTTTTACAGTCTGCCTCCTTATGGCAGCAATGTTCCTGACAGCACA
>JAFZLK010000003.1 GCA_017551515.1 Bacteroidales bacterium
CATGGGCAGATCAAGGTGTTACAGTTACCTGTAATGGTGAAAATGTTGTAGTAACTAATAATTCGACAAGTGCAGGGCGAACGATAGTCGTGTCTGGAACGACTACCAATGGTTCGCTGACAGTAAGCACATCTAATCCCGATTATTATGCTTTCAATCTAAGACTCAATGGAGCAAATATCACAAATCCGTCAGGTGCGGCAATCAGTGTATTGTATGATAAAAAGGTAACACTTTTCCTTGAAGACAATACAACCAATACATTAACAGATAATTCTCCACAAAATGAAGAAAATGCGCCTAAAGCTGCATTGCATTGTGATGGTCCTATCGAAGTATATGGGAATGGTAGTCTAAATATAGCGGGTAATTACAAACATGGTATCAACAGCGACTCTCACATTAAAATGTATGCTGGCACTATCAATGTGACCTCGTCAGTAAAGGATGGTATTCATGCCAACAATTTCAGGCTTTACAATGGTAATGTTAGCTTGAGCGGTTTTGGTGGCAATGGTATCGAGGCTGAATACGGACAAAGCAACAACAATATGGCCGGTGATATAAGCATTATGGGTGGTTCGCTTAATATTACTGTTGCAACTGATGATACCAAAGGTATGAAGTGCGACACTTTGACAGTTACGGCAGGAACAATAAACATTACCTCATCTGGTGCTCAATCAAAGGGTGTGAAGGCTAACACAGTGTTTATTGCTGGTGGTAGCACTACGATCACCGCTTCTGGTGCTGCTGTTGTAATTGCTGGCAATCCATCGTACTGCACTGGTATAAAGGCAACCAACATGTATGTTACCGATGGCGAACTGACAATTACTTGTCCTTCGTCAAACGATGGTGCAAGAGCAATTTCTACCGATAATCTGTTCAGCATGAGTGCCGGTACGGTAACTTTGTCGGTTGCTGGAAACGGCGGTTCATACACAAATACCCAGAGTGTTGCCGACACCTACAGCGCAACTTGTATTAAGAGTGATGTTTCTGTTGACATCTATGGAGGAACCATTGACCTTACTTGCAGTGGAACCGACAGCAAGGGCATTTCGTGCGACAATGTTGTAAACCTTAATGGTGGCACATATACACTTCGTGCAACTGGTTCCGACTCAAAGGCAGTAAAAGCCGACCAGACATTGAATATCAACGGTGGTACATTTAATGTTACTTGTAGCGGTGTAACCAGCAAGGGCTTCTCAAGCGACGGTGCACTTGATGTTGAAGATGGAAATATCACCATGACTCTTTCGGGCAATGCTTCAAAGGGTTTCAAGGCAGACCAGACAATGCTTGTTGCTGGCGGTACGATGAACATTACAGCTTCGGGCGCAACCGTTGTAACCAATAGCGACCCTGCATACTGCTTGGCAATTAAGGGTAATACAACAACAATTAATGGTGGCGACATTACCGTAAACTGTACTAGTACAAATACTGGAGGTCGTGCAATTTCTTCTGACGGCTTGCTTACCATTAATGGAGGAACAATGCATTTCACGACTGCTGGCAATGGCGCTACAATTTCGACATCAGATGGATATTCTCCTGTTTGCATTAAGGCAGATGACGATGCATTCATCTATGGCGGAACAATTATATGCACATCAACTGGTAAGGGTGGTCGTGGTATGAAAATAAACGGCAACCTTGTTATTGGTCAGTTGAATGCTGCCGACAACCTAATCAATATTGAAGTTACTACATCGGGAACTGCTGTAAATTCTAGTTCTAGTGGTGGATTCCCTGGTCAGCCTGGTGGTAGCAGTTCTGGTTATTCTGGCAACCCCAAGGGTATAAAGTGTATGGGCAATGTTACCATCAATAGCGGTCGCGTTGCCGTATATGCAAAGCACGAAGGTATTGAGAGCAAAAACCAAATGCTTATAAAGGGCGGTATCGTTGAGGTTAATGCTGCTGACGACTGCTTGAACTCTACCAACTATCTGGAAATCTCTGGCGGTAAGGTTTGGGTTTATGGTACTGGAAGCGATGCTCTCGACAACAATGGAACAAGCACTGTATTCTCGGGCGGACTTATTATTGCTGGCGGTTCGGGACACGAACAGGCTCTCGACTGTGACCTTGGCGAACAGGCTTCTCACTCTCTTACAATCAGCGGAGCAACAATAGTTGCATTCGGCGGTTCTATGGGTGTTTGGTCTGGCGGTAGCGGTGGCAATGCTACTCCTACAATGCAGAACAACCAGAAGTACTTGCTTACAAGTTCATCAAGTGGTGGATGGCCAGGCAGTTCGTCTTCATCATCGTCTTACTCAATGACATCTACCATAGTTATCAAGGACGCAAGCAACAATGTTGTTCTTGTTTACAAGGGTCCGTCGTCGATTACCGGCAATGGCTGGGAAACTAACTATGGCACAGGAACAAAGCCTCCGGGACAACCTGGTGGCAATGGCGGATTCGCATTCTCCAGCACTTCACTTTCGTCAGGCACTTATTCAATATACACAACTGCCACAATAAATGGCGGTGAAAGTTGGCATGGTTTTTATACTGGTGCTACTGTAACAACTTCTGGTAATGCGACATCAATAACCGCAGCACCGTAATTGAAAATAATTAAAACATGAACAGAATTTTTTCAATATTTCTCTCGGTACTTCTCCTTGTTGCACTCAACTCGTGCAACAAGGGCGAAGGCGAGGGTGGCACAGGTGTCATCGAGGGCGATGTGGTTCGCATTCTTCATCCCGACGACAATTATACTCTCGAAACCGATACTGTTGTCGGTTCGAAGGTGGATGTTTTCATCGTTTATGGCGACGACACTTTCTATGGCGATGATGTCGAAACCGACGACAAAGGACATTACCGTTTCAATTACATGAATCCGGGCAAATACACGCTGTTTGCTTATTCAACCTTGCCGAGCGGTGAGAGAATCGCCGTTTCGCAGGAAGTGGAACTAAAAAAAGGTGCAACGGCAACCGTTCCGACAATCTACATTCACGAAGGCAAGGCTTACGGAACTTCAATCGTTAAAGGCCGCGTGTATGCAAGGTATTATCACAACAATTCGTACCGTGGCGAAGGCTGGGCTTACGACCATCGTGTGTTCATTAAGCGTGATACCGAACCTTACCATTTCGACGATGTGCGCGTTGGCATGGACGGATATTTCTATTTCCAGAAAATCACTCCCGGCAACTATACAATTTTCACCTTTACCGAGAATCTGAACGAAATTCCCGATACAGTAACTCGTAGCATTAAAGTGGAAAATGCTGGCACGATTTATGAAATTCCCGATACTATCAACATAATTTCAAATGTTTAAGGCATGAAAAGAGGAATTTTAATACTGGTCGTGTTGCTATTGTCGGCATTTATGGTTTGTGCGCAGACTACCGAGGAAAAGCGTGAGAAGCGCAAAGGTCTTACCGTAAAGGAATGGAACGAAAACCAAGCCACAAAAACTCGTTTTCTCGACCATGTTACCAAGTACGATGCCAACGGCTTCAAGATTGAGGAAATCGAATACGCCAACTACGGACAGAAATCGCGTGTGACATACGAGTACAATTCATTAGGCAAGTGCATTAAGGAAGTAGAATACGACAGTCGTAACAAGCCGGTGCGTATCCGCAAGTTTGAGTATTATCCCGACGGAAGCAAGAAGAAGCAGTACAACTATTTTCCCAACGGCAAACTCGAGACCGTAAAGGAATTCGAGTACATTTTCGATAAACAATAATCCTGATGTTGTCGGAGATTGAAGATAAGTTGCAGTCGTTCAACACTATCACCCTTGCCGAAATGGACAAGGTGAAGTTGATGAACAGGGTTGATACCAAATTTTTGGTGACAACCGAGCAACTTATGGAAATCCTCGACCGAATTAGCCAAAGATATTTTGTGCAGTTCAACGAGGGCAGACGCATTGCCGACTACAACACGCTCTACTACGACACACCCGACTGCAAGATGTACATTGCCCATCACAACCGCAAACTCAACAGGCAGAAATTGCGCTCGCGCATTTATGTCGATAGCAATCTGGCTTTTTGCGAAATTAAGACCAAAAACAACAAAGGACGTACAAAGAAAAAACGCGTTTCAATCGATTGTGCGGAGTTTAATACCATGTTGCAAAAGGACGATACACGAAACTTCGTTTCGGAGTATTTAAGGTACAATGTTGCCGAACTTTCGCCAGTCCTCGAGAACAAATTCACGCGCATAACTCTTGTGAATGTCGAAAAGACCGAGCGTCTTACTATCGACATGAACATAAACCTAATCAATCGCGTTACAGGCAAGTCGGCTTGCATACCGAATCTTGTAATTGTGGAGTTGAAACAGGATGGACTTTGTCCGTCGTTTTTTCGCGATGTGCTTCTCGACCTGCGCATAAAGCAGAAAAGAATCAGTAAGTATTGCCTTGGCACAGTGCTTACAAATCCTAATATAAAGAACAACCGCTTCCGTAGAAAGATGCGGTACATTGAAAAACTGTGTAACACAAAAATTTTATGAAGAAATTATTTTTTCTGATGGTGGCGATTGCCCTTTTTGCAGTAAAAGGATTCGCTCAGGAACAGAATGCGGATTTGCCCGCAACCGATAACGATATTGAAGCTATTGCAGAAGATGATGCAAGTTTCATTGCCGACAACAAGGAGTTCGACCCCGACATTGCCCGTGAATTTGCAGATGAGATGACTCCTATAGCATCTCCAAACGACATTCTTGGCATTCCGCTGTGGAACAAGGACAGTTTGCTCTCAATGTTTGTTTTGTTCCTTGTGAACATTCTGATTTGCTGGCTGATAGTTCATTTCTTGTACTACCGCAAGAGCAAACGCAAAGACTATTATTTCACCTTCATGTTGTTTGGTACAACGGTGTTCCTTTTGATGAACCTGCTCAACAATGTGAACCTTGCTATGGGCTTCGCAATGGGTTTGTTCGCCATCTTCGGACTTATCCGTTATCGTACCGAACCTTTGCCAATCCGCGAGATGACATATCTTTTTGTCATTATTGGCATTTCGGTGATTAACGGTCTGGCAATGAGTCACGGATACATTAATTTGCTTGCAGTAAACGTTCTATTTATCCTTGTAATTGTCATTTTTGATGGCAACAAGGCAATTAAGCACGTGGCTACCAAGATTGTCCTTTACGAACGTATCGAACTTGTGAAGCATGGTCGCGAGGACGAACTCATTGCCGACCTCAAGGAGCGTACAGGTCTCGACATTCAGCGCATCGAAGTGGGACACATTGATTTTCTGCGCGATGTCGCTTACATCAAGATTTACTATACGCCTATCAGCGACCAGATTAACAGCATTGACACTATGGTCAAGCATAAGGATTTTATGAAATAATAAGGTTATTTATGAAAAAAATAAAGAGTGTCATTCCGCAAGTCAGAACATACACGCGATACGGAACGTGGAGCGTTGTAATGTTCGATTGTGCGGAATCTCCCATAGAAACGTTTTTAGCAGGAGATTCCGTACAGACAGGCTCACACGACACGTGCCTTAGTCGGTTCGCTTTGTCTTACGGAATGACTACAAGAGAATAATGTTTTGTGAATAGAATTATTGTCATATTATCTTTCGTCGTCTTGATATGTCTGCCTTGCATATCTTTGCAGGCGCAGACAACCGATTTTGGCGCTATTGTAGGTGCTGGATACTCTGGCAAGATTGTCAAGGGATTCGGCTATTCGGTGGAAGGAGAAGTCAAGACTGGCGGAAACTTCATCGAATTCAATCGCTTCAAGGTCTCGGGCGGACTAGGCTATTCTTTCTGGAAAAGCCGCTTTAAAGTGTCTGCCGATTTCGACTATATCCTGAAAAACAGGGAAACTTACTTGGAAAACCGCTACCGTGTAAGTGGCGGGTTGACATATTCCGAGAAGATAAGGAATTTCAAGTTGTCTCTTCGGTCAAAGTATCAGGCATCATTCTATGACGAATCCCGTGCATACCACAAGTTTAATCCCAAGACATACATTCGCAACAGGTTTGAGGTTTCGTATAGTTTTTTCAGCAAGCCTGTAAAGTTGTATGCATCCGCCGAAATGTTTATCCGCATGTACAAGCCCGATGCTCGTTTCATCGATGAGGTTCGCACTGTTGCAGGCGTGAATTATCGTCTAAACAAAAACAACTCGCTTGACTTTTATCTTCGTGCCGACAACGAAGTGCAGGTAAAGAATCCTGCAAACATCTATTATATCGGGGTGGGGTATAGCTTTAAGTAATTCTCACTTTTTGCCTAACAACCCTTCTATCTCCTTGTCGAAATCAGACAAGAACAACCGATCTTGCACAATGCGGTATTTCTCAAACTCCGACTCTGCAAACGATTTTGCTTCTTCGGCTGATATAAATGTTCAAAGTTATTGTTGTCCGCTAAAGTCTCTTGGAGTCATTCCACAAAGCTGAACGAACCGACTAAGGAACGTGTCGTGTGAGTTCGCTTGTGCGGAATCTCCTTATTTATAGCACAATGGGAGATTTCGGATAGCCGTCTTCACAACACTCCCCGTTCCGTATCGCGTGTTCAGTCTGGCTTCCGAAATGACGGTAAAAGATAAACCCTATAATTCAATTGTCAGCATAATTAGTTGATATTATGCAACATCGTGGCGTTCCTTAAATCTTTAGCGGGCACCAATAGTTCAAAGTAGTCTTCAGATAGGAAAGTTCCATTTTCCAACCTTTTCTTATCCAACACGTAACCTCTGATTGCAAATTGTCGAAGCACAGCAGTCGCCCACTGACGAAATTGCGTTGCGCGAGTGGAATTTACACGGTAACCAACGGAGATGACGGCATCAAGATTATAGAAATTTGTTGAATATGTCTTACCGTCATTGGCAGTGTGTGCAAAATTTGCACATACTGATTCCTGTTGTAATTCTTCAGAATCAAAAATGTTTTTCAAATGCTTTGTAATAACGCTTCTATCCACATCAAACAGTACAGACATGGCTTTTTGTGTCAACCATACGGTTTCATCACGATAAAACACTTCCACTCCATCAGTTTGATTTTGTGCCTGAAATATCAGAAATTCAGCCGTACTATTGCGAATCAGCAGGGATTTTTCTTTGGATGCTTCCATAATCGTTACTTCCATTTTCTTTACAAAAATACAAAAAACAATTTCGATTTCAAGAAAAAGATAAATGAATTGTCAACGATTAATCTTAATTGTACCGTTTTATAAATCTCCAATTTCTTTCAGCAATCCCTTGCAGCCATCATTCACATCCTGCCATGTGGCTTCGAAATTGCCTGTGTACCACGGGTCGGCTACATCGCGCGGATGGTCGGTGTAATTTAGTAGTAGGGAGATTTTGTGCAATTTGTCTTCGCCAAGCACACGTTGCAAGTTACGCAGGTTGTTGATTTCCATTGCCACAATATAGTCGTAGTACTCGTAGTCGCGACGAGTAATCTGTCGTGCCGTTTTGCCATCGCAAGAAATTCCGTGCTCGGCTAGCTTTCGGCGTGCTGGCGGATATACGGGATTGCCGATTTCTTCGGTTGATGTTGCCGCAGATGCAATTTCAAATTGGTCTGCCATTCCTGCATCTGCAACCATTTTCTTCATCACAAATTCCGCCATTGGACTGCGGCAAATATTGCCATGACATACAAAAAGGATGCGTTTCATGTTAGTGTTATATTCGGTGCAAAAGTAAAGATTTTTTGCCTTTATAGGATGGCTGCCAATCTATGATTTTCAAAGAAACGAACGATAATTTTTTGCCATTTTCATTTCCTTTCTTACCTTTGCATATAATTTGTGTATGCTTTATATGGACCTTGTGCAGGTAAGAGATATTGATGCAAATGTTGCAGAAGTTAATAATATTTACTTTTGTAATATATTGAATATCAATAAATTACCCCCCCCTCATACACAAAAACAAATCTAAACAATCCAATTATACAATACCCATTGGGCTTGATGGCTCAAAGTCTAAAAGGCTTGAAGACGGCTTTTGGACTTTTCGCCTTTCAGCCTGTTTGCCTTTTAGCCCATTATCCATTTATCAGTAACTAATTAAAAAATTAAATAACAATGAAGAAGTTTTATTTTCTAGTAATTCTGCTTGCCCTCTGCTTGGGAGCATTTTCGCAGGAAACAACTGTCCGCTTTGTTGGACAACTCAACGGAACCGACTACTGCCGTCTGGACAGAGTCGTAGTTACTAACATCACCCGCAATTGGAGCGAAACGCTGGAGTACCCCGACACAATTATTGTGCTTGGCGGTACGGGTGATGTAAACCTAAATATTGCAGAAACTCAGGGACTTGGGCAGAACATCCCCAATCCTTTCGACTGCGAAACCCGCGTAGAACTCTCCTTGTCGCAACGCGAGGATGTACGTATGCAACTGCTTGATGTTGCTGGAAAGGTTTATGCCGAATACAATGGTTCGCTCAATGCTGGTGTGCATACATTCGACATTTCGGCAGCAAATCCGCAAACCTATCTGCTCAATGCAACAGTTGGCGATAGGCAGTATTCAATTAGGATGGTGAATGTTGGCAGTGGATGCGGATGCAGCATTAAGTACGCTGGCGTTTCGGGGGGCATTGAAGCAAAATTAACTTCTGCCAATGAATTCGAGGTTGGCGACAATATGCGCTATGTAGGTTATGCGACCATAGATGGCGAAAACGTAACAAGTGCCACGGTGGAAAAATCGCAGACTGCAAGCGAAGATATAACGCTGAATTTTACCTATTGCTTTACCACATACGGAACCGACACTCAGTCCGCTTGCGACGCTTACACTTGGATTGACGGCGTTACCTACACCGAAAGCACCAACGAGCCTACATTTACGCTAACAAATGCCGAAGGTTGCGATTCGATTGTAACACTGCACTTGACATTAAACAGCAATACAGGAATTGATACGCAAATTGCTTGCGATAGTTACACTTGGATTGACGGCATTACCTACAACGAAAGCACCAGCGAACCTACATTTACGTTTACAAATGCCGAAGGTTGCGATTCGGTTGTAACACTTCACCTAACTGTTAATCATAGCAATACGGGCATTGACGAACAAACCGCTTGCGACAGTTACGAGTGGATAGACGGCGTTACCTATACAGAAAGCACAAACGAGCCTACATTTACGCTTACAAATGCCGAAGGTTGCGATTCGGTTGTAACGTTGCTTTTGACTATCAATAATAGCAATAGTGGCATTGATGAACAAACTGCTTGCGACACTTACACTTGGATTGACGGCAATACCTACACCGAAAGCACCACCGAGCCTACATTTATGCTTACAAATGCCGAAGGCTGCGATTCCGTTGTAACACTTCACCTAACGGTTAATCATAGCAATACTGGCATTGACGAACAAACCGCTTGTGACAGTTATGAGTGGATAGACGGAGTAACCTACACCGAAAGTACTAGCGAGCCTGCATTTACGCTTACAAATGCTGCGGGTTGCGATTCGGTTGTAACCTTGCATTTGACAATCAATCACAGCAGTACTGGTATTGACGAGCATTAT
This sequence comes from Bacteroidales bacterium, assembly GCA_017551515.1. Classification (GTDB taxonomy): domain Bacteria; phylum Bacteroidota; class Bacteroidia; order Bacteroidales; family ML635J-15; genus Bact-19. Next base: position 9,559 of record JAFZLK010000003.1, read on the forward strand.
ACCGCTTGCGAAAGTTACGAATGGATTGACGGCATAACATACACAGAAAGTACTACCGAGCCTACATATACATTAACCAATGCTATAGGTTGCGATTCGGTTGTTACCTTGCACTTGACATTAATATGTCCGCCAACTGTGCAGACAAATGATGCAACAAATATAACTTATACAGAAGCAATACTTAATGGTAATGTTGTTTCCGATGGCAACGCAACGGTTACCGACCGCGGTTTTATATACGGAACAAGCGCTGACGAACTTACCGAAACCTTGCAGAGTGGTAACGGCACCGGTAGTTATTCGGCAAACCTTACTGGCTTGACATTAAGCACTACCTATTATTATAAGGCATACGCAACCAATAGCGAAGGTACGGCATACGGTGAGGTGATGTGGTTTACGATGGAGAATAACGCATCTTTGCCAACCGTAGTTACCAATGATGCAACCAATGTAACCTCTACTGGCGCAACG
>JAFZLK010000033.1 GCA_017551515.1 Bacteroidales bacterium
TACGCTACGCTGTTTCAATGGCTTCGCCGTTTCTGAGGCTAAAGCCGTTTCTACGCTACGCTGTTTCAATGGCTTCGCCGTTTCTGAGGCTAAAGCCGTTTCTACGCTACGCTGTTTCAATGGCTTCGCCGTTTCAGGCAAAAGCCGTTTCAAAGCTACGCTGTTTTAATGGCTTCGCCGTTTCTGAGTTTATGATTGCTATCGCGAGCTAAAGTTTGTTTGAAATGTTTTGTGATTGTTTTGAATGGTTCATTTGTAGGGTCGTTGCGCGCAACGACTTCCACAAATTGTTCCATTATCAATTGTTTGATGTTGTTTCTGGTTGTTGAGACGCAATAAATTGCGCCTGAACGGGGTGAGGTCGTTTAAAATTGCTTGCGCGAGCTAAAGGTTAACTTCGTTGAGGGCTTTTAGTTCGAGCATCGCGAGAACCCTATTCGTGGTTATCCTATCGTTCGAGCACCGCGAGAACCTAATTCGAGTAATTCGTGGTCATCCCATTATTTGAGCATCGCGAAAAACATTCGTGTATATTCGTGGTCTCTTCCCATCGAGCCCCGCGAGCCCCCCATTCGTGCAATTCGTGTTATTCGTGGTTATCCTATCGTTCGAGCACCGCGAGAACCTAATTCGAGTAATTCGTGGTTATCCCAACGTTTGAGCACCGCGAGAACACCTTTGCATCTTGTCTGCATTAACCATTAACTATTAACCATTATCCATTAACCATTATCCATTAACCATTATCCATTGTCCATTATCCATTGTCCATTATCCATTGTCCATTAACCATTGTCCATTAACCATTGTCCATTAACCATTGTCCATTAACCATTGTCCATTATCCATTATTCTTTGTCAATTAATTTATTATCTTTGCGAAAAATTTTCAGACATGGATATAGAGCAGTTTGCAAAGGAAAAATTGTTTTATTCGCCCGAGTCGATTTTCAATTGCATATCGAAGGAAGCGAAGGATTTCTTGATTGATCATACCACCTGCAAGTCGTACAAGAAGGGTGAGATGGTCTTTGAGGAGGGTGCAAAACCCAATGGGCTGATAAGCCTTTCGGATGGTAAGGTCAAGATATTCAAGGAGGGTGCCGGCGGTCGCGAACAAATTGTACGCCTCTCGCGCCCATGTGGCTTCATAGGCTATCGCTCCTTGTTCGCCGGCGAAAACTATCATGCATCGGCAATGGCAATGGAGCCTTCCGTTGCTTGTACTATAGAGAAGTCGGCACTGTTCTATGTTATGAAGAACGACCCAACACTCACCTTCGCCATACTAAAGTCGTTGGCTACAGAGCTTGGTGTGTCGAACATCCGTACGGTCAACCTTACGCAAAAGCATATACGCGGACGATTGGCGGAAGCCCTTATATTGCTTATCGACACATACGGATTCTGCGACGATGGCGTCACCCTGAATGCTCAGTTTTCACGCGACAATATAGCGAACCTCAGCAATATGACCACCAGCAATGCGATTAGAACGCTCTCAGTGTTTGCCGAAGAAGGCGTGATTGCTCTTGAAGGACGCAAGATAAGGGTGCTGGACTTGAAGCAGCTTCAGAAGATTTCAAACAACGGTTAATTATATAATAGGTGTCGAAGAAGAAAGCTCAGATAGTAGAAAACCTGCTAATAACCGACATTGCCGCCGAGGGTGTGGCTGTCGGTCGTCACGAGAACTATGTGATTTTTGTTGCAGGTGTTATCCCTGGTGATGTTGTAAATGTTATGCTTACGCGCAAGCGCAAGAACTATTCCGAATCGAAACTACTGGAGATTGTAAAGCCGTCGCCCGACAGGGTCGAACCGTTTTGCCAGTACTTTGGCAAATGTGGCGGATGCAAGTGGCAGATGCTTCCTTACGAGAAACAGCTTTACTATAAGCAGAAACAGGTAAGCGACCAGATTTCGCGCATCGGTGGAATAAGCGATGTACCTATTAATAATATATTGGGAGCCGACAACACGACCCATTACCGCAACAAGCTGGAATACACCTTCTGCGACCGTCGCTGGTTCGATTCTACGGATGCAGATGTTGATAAGGAAAGCCGTGATGCCGAAGGACTTGGATTTCATGTGCAAGGTATGTTCGACAGGGTTATCGACATCGACAAATGCTGGCTTCAGCGCGAACCGTCGAATGAACTCCGTAACGAACTGCGCAACTTTACACGCAGGGACGGCTACAACTACTACAATTGTCGTTCGCACGAGGGCATGATGCGCAACCTTATGGTCAGGACTTCTACCATAGGAGAGACGATGGCAGTGGTTGTATTTGCCAAGAACGACAAGCCTCTAATCGAGGCTCTTATGAAGCATATCGATGAGAAATTTTCCGACTTGACATCCTTGCAATGTGTTGTAAACGAGAAATTTAACGATACAATATACGATTTGGACGTAGTTTGCTGGAAAGGCCGCGATTTTATCTACGAGGAACTTGACGGGCTTAGGTTCAAGATAAATGCCAAGTCGTTTTTCCAGACCAACACCGAGCAGACGCTGAAGCTGTACAGCAAGGCGGTGGAATATGCCGAGGTCGGTTGCGATGATGTTGTGTACGATTTATATACAGGGACTGGTACGATTGCTAATTTTGTCGCAAGGCATTGCCGTAAAGTTGTTGGCATAGAGTCGGTTCCCGAAGCGATTGCCGATGCACGCATCAACTCGGAGACCAACGGGATAACAAACACATCTTTCTTTGTGGGCGACATGAAGGATATGCTTACCGAGCAGTTTATTGCTGAAAATGGTCGTCCAGACATTGTTATTCTCGACCCGCCGAGGGCTGGCGTTCACGAAAATGTGATAAATGTAATAAAGAAAGTCGCTCCGCGTAAGATTGTGTATGTCAGCTGCAATCCGGCAACTCAGGCTCGCGACATAGCGTTGCTGTCCGACATGTACAAGGTCGTTGCAATTCAGCCAGTTGATATGTTTCCGCATACTCACCATGTGGAGAATGTTGTTAAATTGGTAATTGACAATGAATAATTGCTGAAACGGTTGTTGGTTTTTGGAGTGCCCTAAAGGGCAGAAATTCTACAAATCTTTTCAAATCTAACAAATCAATGCAACGAATATTTGAAAGATTGCTCATTTTATTTCGCGAGCTAAAGGTTTGTGATGATTTGTAAGATTTGCTTGCGCGAGCTAAAGGTTAACTTCGTTGAGGGCTTCGCCGTTCTCGCGATAGCGACTCCTAATCCGTTTGAGCTTTAGCGAAAACGCTGATGCATCTTGTCTGCCAATTATCCATTATTCATTGTCAATTGTTTATACGCTTCTGCGAGGTTTGCCAGCAATGACCCGAATGTTTGCATGGCTTGTGCGGTTTCGTCCGAAATGCTTTTGTGCTGAAGTTTAAGCAGTAGCAGAGCGTACATTGCATCTATGCAAATCTCGATTTCGTTGTCCGAATTGCTTCTCGATAGCTTCTTGTATTCCTCGATGTTGGGTTTTGCCCAGTTGTATAGTTCATGGTGGCGGTACTCGTCCTTGTCGGCGAGAAGCGTCTGGTGAATTTTGTTCAGTATGGCAATCAAGTCCTTGATTTCCTGAATGTCGCCACTATGTTCTACATTCTCGTCCTTCATCTTTCCGATAAGGTCGCGATACCAGTTATGGATTTTCAGTTTTTCCTTTTCGCTTATCTCAAACTTCGACACAAGCAGTTCGTCAATCTTCTGGATGTCCAAGTTGTTTGCTCGCATAATGTCCATCAACTGCCTGATGTACAGAATATATTCGACAATATTTTCCTTTTTTTTCAGTTCTGCTATAATCATAATTCCCTAAATTTTTCAATCAGTCTGCGTTCTTTTTTTGTCGGACGACCTGCGTCGGGGTCTCTTTTTTCGAAGGTGTTGCTAAGCATTTTCAGCCTGTCGAATTCCGACTGCGGAGTTATTTCCTCGACCAAGTTTTTTGCTATCGTTGCCGACACTCGGTTTTGCGAAATTCCAGTAACGATAAAACTACGGACAATAGGCGGACATTTTACATCTATTCGCTCGTTGATTTTAACAATTCGCGACGGTTTTACCTCCAAATTGTTAATAAGTACATGCCCCTTCTTGCATTCGTCTGTTGCCAAACTTCTTGTTTTATAGATTCTTACAGTCCAAAGATATTTGTCTATCCGAATTTCGTCCATTGTGTAAAATTGTTTAAAAGAGAGTTAAAAATTTTAACGGCATTTCCTTAAAAAGATGTATTTTCGGCAAAAATAATATTAACTGATAAAATACATTCCAAATGAGAAAACTTTTTATTCTGTTATCCTCTATGATGTTGCTTATTTGCTTGAGTAACAGCGTGTTTTCGCAAGAGAGATTTATGGAGGACGGTGTTTACAGTACAGACAAGATTGAACCGGCAAACTTTAAGGAGAAGCTTTTCGAGAAAGTCTTGATTAACAAAGTTAACGAATATCTTGATTCACTTGGTCTTGAGGGTTTTGTGCAAAATGAATTTTTCGTATCGCCTGCAAAGGAACATGTTGCCTATATGGTTGCAAAGCAGGATACAAAGACCGATGATTTCAAGAGCTATCTGGTAAGTGCCGGCGGTACTGGTGTTGGTGCAGAGGTTGCAGGAAAGATCACAATCAAGGTTTCTAACGATTTCATAACATACGACGAAGTTGCTTCGCAGTTGGTTGCGCGCTGGGGCGCTGGCAAGCCTCAGAAGATACTGGCAGGACAGAAGTATTTCTTCGCAGGTGTAGGCTCGCAGATTTCGGAAAAGAAAATTTTCGTTTCGATGTTTGTCGGCAACTACGCATCCATAACTCCAATCAGAGTTGATGGAAAGAGTACAGCTCAGGCTTCGCTGTCGTTGCCTGTCACCACAAAGAAGTACGGACTTAAGCCTTACGATGAAAAGATATGCAAGAAGGTTGCTCGTAAGATGCCTAATGTATGGGACTTGCAGTCGGGACTTTCGGTAAACGACAACGGAGAAATCGTATTCAAGTACAACGACCTCAAGAAGTTCAAGCGCTTCATAAAGGGTTCGAAGGACGGTTTGGCAGTGGATATTATTCAGCCGGAACAGTTTGCCTGCGGTAGTGAAAACTTTGCCGATTATTCGCGTAACAATATCGGTTATATGACTAAAAGATTGTGGTCGAAGAAGTTATACAAGAACAATATAGCTCCGGGTGAAGGTCGTAAGAACAAAGTTACCAAGCTTGAAGTTGTTCTCGGCTTGTTCCCGACAGTTTTAAATCCTGCTGATGTTGAACTTAACCTTATGGTCATCAAGGAAAAGTCTGTTTGTGCTAATATTCCTCGCTCGTATGTTGACAATAAGATTTACGATTTTGTTCCTAAGATTGGATTGCTTCCCGATACTGTTCTTGCAAGCGGAATGAAGGAATATTCGCCAAAAGCCATAAAGGACAGGCTTTCGTTCAAGATAATGTTCGAACAGGGCAAGTCGGACTATAGGCCAGAAGAAATGCAGGATGTTATTGCTGCATTGAACGAACCTGATTTCTTTATCGACAAGATTTTCATCCGTGCATATTCTTCTCTCGAAGGTTCGATGGAAACAAACAAGAGACTTCAACAGAAGCGTGCCGAAAGCATTGTTGACGCACTTGCTAAAAACCAGAACGCAAGCATCATCGATTCTATTGTAACAGCTCCGAATCTAAAGGATTTGCAGGAAGCAGTAAGAGGTACAGCTTTCCAAGGTCTTTGCAATATGGATTTGAATTCAGCTATAAGTTATGTAAATTCCAACCAGAAAAAACTTGAGCCATACTTGAAGCAGACACGTTATGCTGACATTACAATGGACATCACATACGACCTCCGCGATGCATTGAAGGAACAGAAGTTTGTCCTGAAGCAGTTCAACAAGGCTGTAGAGGCAAAGCAACTCGACTTGGCTTTGTCGATTCAGAAATATATTTTGAAGCAGGTTGTTGCCGGTAGGTACAACGACAGGGCAGTTTCGGAAATGAATATCCCCGAAGGTGCCGATTATGTTGGTCTTAATATGAATAAGGTATGGTTGACCCAGTTCATCTATAGCGATCCGCTCGACGAAGACTATCGCGACAGGGTTGACGAACTCAACAAGCAGGATTTGGCAAATGCTTACGTCGATTACAACGATGTTCTCTGCGAAGTGGTTGTAAATGACCTTTCAAATGAATCATATGTTGACAAATTGCAGGCAAGAATCGACAAGCTATACAACACACCTATTAATATGGATGTAGTTGACATGTTAAACATTGAGTTGCAGTATCAGGTAATGGACATTTACAAAGATTCATGCGGATACGACCACCCGACAGTAGTTAAGTGTCTCGAAAAGATGAAGGAAATCATCAAGTTCGATAAACTCAACTGGGAAAATTCGCTCAAGTTCGCCAGCATCTTCATCAACCATTCCGACTACGAGTATGCAATTCATCTGCTCGAACCGTGGATTGAAGACGAAAGGGTTCCATTGGTTTACATAAGCACCTATGTTACTGTTTGCTCGAAAGTTGAATACAAGGTTCATTCAAACAACTTTGTGAAGGCTCTCGAACGCTTGAAACAAATGGATTCCAAGTATTTCTGCGACTTGTTCAAGTCCGACAAACTATCTACGCAGACATTTGTCAATACAAATGCAAAGAAGATTTACTGTGAAACTTGTGGTAAATAGTTAATATTATTGGTTACAAGGAGACTGTATTCTATGCAGTCTCCTTTTTTGTAATGTTATTTATGAGAAAGTTTTTGATAGCGTTGCTTTGCTTTCTTCCTGTCGGTCTTGCCGCCCAGTGTGTTTTCAGCGGAAAGATTCAAGGATATTCTTTTGGCAGATTGTACATATGCGAGCAGTTTGGCGACGACAGCAAGGTTGTGGCGACTGTGACCACCGATGCCAATGGCGAGTTTTTGTTCAACTTTACAAACCAGCAGATTGGCTTGTATCGTGTACATGCCGATATCAAAGACTATTTCGACATAATATATAGCGGAGAGAACATTAGGGTTGAGACTAGCGCCCGTAATATGAAGTCCTCGATGAATGTGGTGGAATCTGCCGAAAACCAGCAGTTTTATGCTTATGTGGCTCAGGCGGAACTTGCAGATTACAAGATTGGTATCCTTCGCGAGCTTGTGAAGATATATCCGCGTGGCGATTTCCTTACGGCGGCAGAAAAGGAGTTGGGAAAGGAAACGGCTTTGGTTAATTCTTGTCTCGAAAAGGCAATTAAGCAGAAGAATGGGACTTTTGCAAGCCGCTATCTTTCGTATTTCAGGGAAATAAACTTTAATATATCCGAATCTGTTGAGAAGAAAAAGAATTTCCTCGCCAGAAATTTCCCTATGGACGATCTGGAGCTTCTCAATTCCAATGCATATCACCATTTTGTTGTTTCATATTTGAAGAAGTATGAGCCCTCAGAATATTCGAATGCGGTACGCGAAATACTTGATTATTTGAAACCTGGAAATCAGGAAATTTTTTCCAAAATCTTCGATTATATTCTTACTGGATTCGAGTCCATGGGGCGTTATGATGACCTTTATCAGTTGAGTGTTGACTATGGGAATTCTTGCTCTACTGATGGCAACTTGAAGACGAGGGTAAAGAGTTACACCGACTTGCGTATTGGCGCTAAGGCTCCCGACTTTGAGATTGAAACTATTGAAGGAGAGGATGTTATACTCTCGCAGATGAAATCTGACTATACATTGGTGATATTCTGGGCTACATGGTGCGAGAACTGCAAGGAGGAGATCCCGCGTATCAACGAGGCAATGTCGCTGTTTAAGCGTGCGAAGGTTGACATTGTGGCAATCAGTATCGACGAGGAGGAAGCCGATATTCGCAAATATGTGAAGGATAATTCCATATCGTTCAAAGTCGCTTCCGATTTGCTTGGCTGGGAAGGTAAAATTGTTTTGGACTATGCTGTTTATGCCACGCCGTCGATGTACATAGTTGACAAGAATATGAATATTGTTGCAAAACCTATCACTGGCGAACAGTTGTTTAACGTAGTCGAAAGCCTGATAAAGTTTTAACTTTTCAACTTTCAATTTTCAACTTTCAACTTTTTTTGTTATGCAGATAAAAAGTGCACAATATCTTATGTCAAACGACGACTTTCGTAAATGTCCGAAGCCTGACAAGCCTGAATTTGCTTTTATTGGGAGGTCAAATGTCGGAAAGTCGTCGCTAATAAATATGCTTACATCTAACTCGAAATTGGCAAAGACATCGGCAAGCCCAGGTAAAACGCAGAAAATAAATCATTTTGTTATTAATAACTCGTGGTATCTTGTCGATTTGCCAGGCTATGGTTATGCAAAGGTTTCGAAGTCGCAGCGAGAGGTTTTCCGTAGAATGATTGAGAGTTATATTCTTACACGTCAGAATCTTGTCAACCTTTTTGTACTTGTGGACAGTCGTCTAGAGCCTCAGGATATTGATGTTGAGTTTATAAACTGGCTTGGTGCAAACAGAGTTCCGTTTACAATAATATTTACAAAAGCCGACAAGATAGGTACAAATGTCTTGGTATCCAAGATTGATGCGTACAAGGCTCATTTGCTCCAGACTTGGGAGGCGCTTCCCGATATGCTTGTTAGTTCTGCAGTAAGCAAGATGGGGCAGGGCGAAATTTTGGATTATATTCAGAACATAATCAATAGTTTGTAATTTACAAGTAAAAGGCAACCATAAAAAAAGCATCCAATCGGATGCTTTTTTTATATCATAGTTAGGAAATAAATCTTAGAAGAAACTACGGTGCTTACGAGCATTTTCGCCGATGTTTACACCGAATATAAATTCTTGTGACCCCCAAGTGTAGTTAGACAAGTCGCTGAAAGTCACGTCGTATGCATATCCGAAGTAGTACTGTTTGTACTTCACTCCAACATTTGCTATGAACGAGTCGCCCGGACGAACCGAAACGCCGAACCAGTAGTCCTGCTTGATGAAAAACTTGAGGTTAATGTCGAACTGTGGCAGTGTGAGTTCCGTTGTCTTTATCATTACAGAAGGTTCAAGTTCGAAATCGGTCTTTTTGTTTTTCTTGAACTCGAACTTATATCCACCGAATAGGAAATAGTGTCTTACCATTTTATTTTCCTTGATGTTCTGGTTTACTTTCATCTTCGACTGGAAGAGGTTTGCAACGGTAAGGCTGGCATAGTAGTGTCTACCTGGTCCGGTACCGAAAGCATAAACACCAGCAGAAGCGTCAGGGATTATAGTCTTTTCAATAAGGTAGGTAAGAGACGGATCGTCATACCAAGTCGGGTCGAAGTTACGTTGGTCGAGTTTGTACTGGTAACATTCTGCGGATATACCAAGCGATATGTTATCGTGTCTTGTTATCCTGAAAATGTACGAATATATTGCCTTGAAACCAATTTCGCTTGATGGTCCGTACTTGTCGTGGAAAAGGATTCCGCCCAAGCCCATTTGTTTGTGGTATAAGGATGTGTGTCCAGATAATGTTTGAGTAGATGGTGCCTCTTTCATACCAACCCATTGCTTGTGTACACCGATTACTATTGGAGAGTACTCTTTTGTTCCTGCAACTGCTGGATTTATGTAGAAATCGTTCATCATGTACTGGCTGAACAATGGTAGTTGCTGGGCGAGTAATGCGCTGTTGCACAAGAAAATCGCTATCGCAACCACAACTAACTTCTTTCTAAACTCTATACTCATAATCTTCAATGTTTAGGGGTTTAGTCCTAGGTGCAAATATAACGATTATTTCAATACTAGCAAACATTTAATAAAAAAATGTTAAATAATTTTTGTTGGTTTCTAAGCATGGTACTGATAATCAACAATATGGTGTATAAATTAATTATTTTGAATGCTGGTTATGCAGTCGGTTATCGCACGTTCGATGAGTTTTCCCATACATTCGGGGAAGTCTGCGGTAATCCATATTGTGCTTTCTGTTCCTGTGAAAAGTAAAAGTCTGATGAAATCCAATTCGCGTCCTTTGTCATCGTGCGACTTGAACTTGCACCTGAATATGACGGCATCGTCACCGTTCTGCATTTTTGTTTCGAGCTTGTCGATGAGGGCAAATCCTTGCGATGCCATGTACTTTTCCGTCATCGCGGCGGTAATTTTTTTGTAATTTCGATTTCTTACTTCGTTTATCTGTATCGTTGCCAATGAACCGGGGTGGGAAATCTTGTCGGTGATGGAATCGTATATGAAATGCTTAGGCGGAATTATGCTTGCAGAAATTTTATGCAGTGTAATGCGTTGGTTTGTAGAATCGTTCTGGGCAAATAAAGGCATTGTTGCGGTAATTGCGCATACGATTATCAAAAATATTTGCACTGCTTTTTTCATGCTGCAAGGTTAATAAAAATATGGGTATCAAGCAATACCCATACACAAAACTCTTACTCAAAAACAATCGTTGCAAAGATAAGGCTTTTATTTTAATTAACAATGGATTGTTGAAAAAGTTTTGCTGAATATTATGATTTCTTGTTGTTAACGAATGTAATCTATTGTTTATTAATGTGTTAGGTGGTGGTGTGGGACTCGCGTATTTTTTGAAGAGTTTTCTTATTCGATGACTTTTTGCCTTGTCGCTTATATGTTGGAATGGCGTGTGGGTGTAATTTTATGCGTATTTTGTGTTAAAAAATATATAATGTGTTTGGGATAACGCATGGCATTCTGTATATTTGTCGCACAAAAATAATAAAGAAATGATAAGGAAATTAACAGTTTTAATTATTGCGTTGCTCTGCGTATTGCCTTTTTATGTGGGGGCACAGACGAAAACTTTGACTATTGATGATGCTGTAGTCGGTGTATGGCGAAATTTGTACCCGGAAATGATTTATGGATTGCAAATCCGGCCGGAGTCAAAGACCTATACCAAGTGGGATGGTCGTAACTTGGTTGAAATTTCTTTTGACAAGAAAAAGACGACAACTTTGTTCGCTCTTGAGGATTTGGTTTCGGAACTGAAAAAGAATGACATAGCACCTGCAATGTCTTATCCTGGTTACACTTGGCTTTCTAAGAACGAAATGGAAGTCCATGTAGGAAACAATGTTTGTGTTTTTGATGTTGCAAAGAAGACTCTAAAGTCAGTTGCGAGATGCGACGATGACGTTGAGAACGCAACTTATTGTGCAGCTAACTCAAGTATTGCTTACACGATTGATAATAATCTTCTCATAAGGTCGGGAAGTAAGATTATAAAGGTAAGCGACGAAAAGGACGGTAACATTGTCTATGGTCAGACTGTCCATCGTAACGAGTTTGGTATCGACGGAGGAATTTTCTGGTCGCCCAAAGGAAACTACTTGGCTTTTTATCGCAAGGACAACAGCAAGGTATCCGATTATCCTATCGTTGATGTTAACGAGCGTGTGGCAAAGTTGAAGCCCGAAAAGTACTGCATGGCAGGCATGGACAGCGAGGAGGTTACGCTTGGCGTGTTTGACATGAAAACGCAGAAGATAATTTACCTTGACGTAGAAGGACCCAAAGACCAGTACCTTACTATGGTGACATGGGGTCCCGACGAGAAGTCTATTTATGTAGGAGTGCTGAACCGCGAACAGAACCATTTGCAGATGCGTCGCTACAATGCTACAACAGGAAAATTTGAAAAACTATTGTTTGAAGAGAAGAACGACCGCTATGTTGAGCCTCAGCATCCGCTCACATTCTTGCCCAACGATCCTGAAAAATTCATCTACTGGTCGCGTAAGGATGGCTTCTGGCACCTATACCTATATAATATAGATGGCAAGCAGATTTCACAAATTACAAAAGGCGAATTCGAAGTGCAGGAAATATACGGATTTGCAAACAAGAATCAGGATTTGGTCATCAATGCAAACAAGGAAACTCCGATTGATTTTACAATATACAAGGTAAACATTGCATCTGGCAATATGACACTTATTTCGGGTAATAGCGGAAAGCACGATGCTATACTTTCCAGCGATGGTGAATATTTGGTAGATTCGTATGAATCGACAACAGTACCGCGCGAATATATTCTCTACCAAACTTCAACAGGAAAGGCAATCTCAACTTTGCTTACGGCAGAGAATCCGCTTGCTAACTACAATATGCCAACATTGAAGATAGGAACACTCAAGGCTGATGATGGTAAGACCGACCTATACTACCGCCTTATTACTCCTCCAGATTTCGACCCGAACAAGAAATACCCGGCAATCGTTTATGTCTATGGAGGGCCTCACGCACAGATGATTACCAATTCGCGTTTCGGCGGTGCTGCTGGCTGGGATATGTATATGGCTCAGAATGGTTATGTAATGTTTACTCTTGATAATAGAGGTTCTGCAAATCGTGGTTTCGAGTTCGAAAGTATAATTCACAGGCAGGTGGGTACTGTTGAAACTCGCGACCAATTGACTGGCGTTGAGTTCCTGAAGTCGCTCGGCTATGTCGATATGGACAGGCTTGGTGTTCACGGATGGAGCTACGGCGGATTTATGACAACCACGCTTATGACCGATTGTGCCGATATTTTCAAGGTTGGCGTTGCCGGTGGTCCTGTTATCGACTGGAAATACTACGAGGTAATGTATGGCGAACGCTATATGGACACTCCGCAGGAAAATCCAGAAGGCTACGAAAAGGCAAGTCTGCTCAACAAGACCGACAAGCTCAAAGGTCGCCTGATGATAATTCACGGTTGCATCGACCCAGTAGTGGTTTGGCAGCACAGCTTGCAGTTCCTCAACAAGTGCATCGAAAACAAGGTGCTGGTTGACTATTTTGTTTACCCCAACCACGAACACAATGTACGCGGATTGGATAGGGTGCATCTTATGAGAACGGTCACAAGGTATTTCGACGATCATCTAAAATAATGTTTTATATCCTTTTATTGGGCTACCGAACAGGTAGCCTTTTTTATTTATAATAGGTGTAAAATGAAATTGCTTAGTGGTGTTGTTAACAAATTTATTTGAAACACTTAATAATTTTTTTGCATTGTCAATAAAAAGTATTTTCTTTGTCTGGTTTTTTGTAAAGAAGGCAATTATAGCCTTGTTGCAGAAGATTGTGGTTATAAATTTATGTATAACAGATATTTAGAACATAATTGTAAATTAACGATGAGCGTGCATTTAACCGAAGACGGTGCGCGTTCGCGAGAAATTTATGTCTTCGATTATTCAGAATTGTTATGAGAAGAAGTTTTATTTTGATTTGCGTGGCATTGCTGATGACGTTGTTTGCTAATGCCCAGAATTATGAAATTACTTTCGTAGGATTGCAGGATGACAACGTTGTTACTGCAGATCCGCCTGCCGATGGCTATTCTATTGCGGCTGGAGAAAATTATGTGTTTTCTATCGCGTTAGGAAGTTGTCAGGAGTCAATTGCGTCGGTAGTGGTTGATAGTGAAGAACTTACATCAAACGAAGGAAAGTACACAATTGAAAACGTTCAAGAGGACAAAACAGTAACAGTTACTTTCAACAAGTATTCGTATTTAGTTACAGCAACATTATTAGAAGGTGCACATGGGTCTGTCGCAGAAGGTTCCGCTTCTCAAAATATTGAATGTGGATCAGATTGTACAGTAACTTTTGTCCCGGACGAAAATTATCAGCTGAACCAGATTTTAGTTGATGGTGAAGTTGCAACTGAAGGTGTAAATGGTAACTCCATTACACTGACAAACGTGACAGCAACACATAGCGTTTCTGCAACATTCGAGGAAATACCTGCTACACCAACCTTTGAAATGACATTTAGCGGTTTGCAGGATGACAATGTAGTAACAGTTTATCCTGCAGCAGATAATTATATA
>JAFZLK010000034.1 GCA_017551515.1 Bacteroidales bacterium
AATATAACTTTTATTAATCATACTGTATATGATTATATGATATCTGAGAATGCAGATGATGAAATAAAACAACTTATGTTTGATATAGCAAGAGTAGTTGATTGTAATTATATAATTAAATTATGTACTATCATGCCACAAGAAACTGCAAGATTAATTTCATTAGTTGCTAGTTTCAATATAGAAGAAGTGAATGGAAAAGTAATACTATTGAGCGATAAACAATTCTCTAATTTTTACTTATCGCGTTGCATTAGAATATTTGAAAACAAGTTATCAGCCAAATACGCAGAAGACACCATCGTCACTATGGATGATATTCTTGCCGAATCTTCTTGCGAAAATACAGAATCCGCCCAAGAACTTCTTTGTTATGTTATTACCAAGATTATAGGCATAAATCTAGATAATAACAGAAGTATTGTCATAAAACAAAATTATGTAGATGTTACAAAGGAAATTTATGCTATTTTAGACAGCAAGGGAATTCCGATGACATTAGATGAGATTTTTAAAGCTTTTAAGGCAAAATACCCAAATCATAATATTAACAAAAAATCTGATTTGAGATCATATATATTAAAAAATAATAACCATATAAAAGCAGTTGGCAGACAATCCACTTATGCATTGGATTTTTGGGATGACATAAACTTCAATAGTATTAGGGATTTAATTATAGAAAAACTTTCTTCATCTAGCAATCCTGTGCATCTCAATGACATATATAAATATGTATCAGCTCATTATCCTAAAACTAATGCTAAAAGCATCTATACAACAATGAAAAATGACGAACTAGAAAGATTTGTTCATTTTGAAAACGGATTTTACGGTTTAGCATCAAAACAATATTCTGATTCATTTTACAAGGCTCAAAATTACCACAAAGTAGGTTTTGAAGAAAGGATTAAGGATTATCGTCAATTTATTGAAACATACCATCGTTTTCCATATTCATCCAAAAGTGAAATAGAAGGAGCCCTATCAAGATGGGCATATAGAATTATTAATAATATCATTGATATTACACCAGAACAGAGGGTTCTATTCGATGATATGATGAAATCTTATGAAAAATCTGGGTATCCTAGAAATGGACATGAAAATGCATTTCTTAATAATTGTAACGATTTCAAGGATTTTGTTGAAAAACATCACAAACTCCCATCAATAACGACAAATCAGTTTTTGTGCAATTGGTATTACAGGTCCAAAGCGAATTACAATAGTTATACCGACCAGCGAAGACAATATCTTACAGATTTATTTGATTATATTACATCTTACGGATTTAGAATTTAATTTACCATTTGGATATCTTTGCCTGTATTCGTATGGATTACATTCAAACGCCCAAACTTTAATAACTTAGACACCAACCTAGACACTAAAAATGACAACTTAGACACTAATTTAGATGACTTAGACACTAACTTAGATACCAATAATGACAACTCAGACACTAAATTCATTGCAATTGAAGAATTATCAGACAAGCAAAAGGAAGTTTTGAGATTTTGTAATGAAGGAAAAAGCAGTCGCGAAATTTTAGAACATATAGGAGTAATAAACCATACTAAAAACAGGTATAGATTTATTTTGTCTTTAGTTGATGCAGGCTTGCTTGAAAGGACTATTCCGGAATCGCCGTATTCGCCTAATCAGAAATACATCGTAAAGAAAGACAATTAAATGTGAACGAATACATTAACAAAAATGGCATAGGTTACACAGGCAACTCATGTCGTTTCGGAATTACTCTCCGACACGCTTAAATATCATCATTTGTAATGCGTCTTGCGACAAACAATGCCTTTTGCAAAATAAGATAATGCAATTGGGCGATTTAGCAGACTTTTATCCTTTTCACCAGATTGATTCTGTGTTTTATTAAATGCCACTTTATAAAAGTTGACATTTTTATAAAGTCGCACATTAAAAAATTACAAAAAAGTTTTGTTGGGTGGATAGAAATGAGGACTGGAACTGATGCTACGATTTTTGAAAAAAGAAGTTATGGACATTTTAATTGGTGATTCTGCTAGCACCAAAAAAAATATTTCCATCCCATATTATTTTTTCAAAAAAAATATTACCTTTGCGCTCGCTTGACAAATTGGAGAGAATTATAAATTTTAAATAAAAACTTTAAAACTAAACACAATGCAGAAGAAAGGTAACAAATACGGTGTACACCGCGTATTAGAGCCAAAGGGCGTATTGCCACAGCCAGCTAACAAGCTTGACAACAATATGGACGAAATCTACGACAATGAAATCCTCATTGACGTACAGACTTTGAATATCGACTCCGCTTCGTTCACCGACATCCACAACTACGCTAAGCAGCAGGCTGGTGAAGGTGCAAGCCAGGAAAAAATCATGGAAGAAATAAAGAAGGAAATGCTCCTCAACGTTGAATTGCAGGGCAAGCACCGCAACCGTCGTACCGGTTCGGGTGGTATGCTTCTCGGTCGCGTTGAAAAGATTGGTGACGCACTGAAGGGCAAGATCGACTTGAAGGAAGGCGACAAGATTGCAACTTTGGTTTCTTTGTCACTTACTCCTCTCCGCATAGATGAAATCCTCGAAATCCGTCCTGATGTTGACCAGGTTGACATCAAGGGTAAGGCTATCCTCTTCGAAAGCGGTATCTACGCTAAGATTCCGAACGATATGCCTGAAAAGCTCGCTTTGAGCGCATTGGACGTTGCTGGTGCTCCAGCTCAGACTGCAAAGCTCTGCCAGTACGGACAGAATGTTGTTATCCTCGGTGCAGGTGGAAAGAGCGGTATGCTCTGCTGCTACGAAGCTAAGAAGCGTGTTGGTGTAACTGGTAAGGTTATCGGTTTGGCAAACAGCCCGAAGTCAACCAACAGAATCAAGGAATTGGGATTCTGCGATGTTGTTGAAAGCGTTGCTGGCAAGACTCCAGTTGAAATTTACGAACTCGTTGAAAAGCTCACAAACGGCAAGATGGCTGACGTAACTATCAACTGCGTAAACGTTCCCGACCAGGAAATGACATCTGTTCTCATCACAAAGGACGATGGTATCGTTTACTTCTTCTCAATGGCTACCAGCTTCACAAAGGCTGCTCTCGGCGCAGAAGGTATCGGTGCTGACGTTAACATGATCGTTGGTAACGGTTACACTAAGGGACACGCTGAATTCACACTCCAGGAACTTCGCGAAAGCCCGAAGTTGAGAAAGATTTTCGAAGAATTGTATGCATAACAATTTGCGAATCAAATAAAAAGCCCGCAAACGCGGGCTTTTTTTGTATACCGAACCGTCATTCCGCAAGTTAGAACAATAACGCGATACTGAATGGGGAACGTCATATTGTTCAACTGTGCGGAATCTCACATAGAAACGTTTCAACAGGAGATTCCGTACAGACAGGCTCACAAGGCTCGTTCCTGCGCCTGTTCGCTTTGTCTTACGGAATGACGTGATGGGAATAAATATATAGGAATTTCTGTTAAATATCAACCAATTATCTTCTTGCCAACTTTAACATCCAAGTATTCTTGGAAATCAACGGATAAGGTTCGTTCTGTGCGCCAAAACCTGTGTAGAAATTCCGTATGCTTTCAATGGCAGAACCTTCAAAGTCAATCAGCAATGAAGAATTTGCATTGCGCTCAATAATATCGTTTAGCAAAAAAGTCATCGACTGCCACTGTTTGCCCTGTTCGCTTGATACTGGCGACAGATAGTACATTCGGTTTCGCCATTTTAGGAAGAAAACAGCAGCCAAAGCCTGCGAATTTTCATCGCAAACAGCCAGAATTTCGGCACAACCTGCCGAGAATGCTTTGTCGATAAGCCTTGTCAGAATCGGAATCTGCACTTTCCCCATCCACGAACCTGCATTTTCTGTTAAGAACGACAGGTAATCATCCTTCTGCATTGTTCCAACAATCTGCGTATAACCAGTTGCCTTCTTTATATTGCGACGGCATTGCATCGAAAATCTGCCCAAAAGCACTGCATATTCCTCGCTCAAATCCAAAACATAGTTTGGTCGCAATATCTTTTCGTTGCAAAAATCCACATTTCCGCTATTAAAGCACAAAGAATACAGGAAAGGCAACTTTCCAAGCAGTTCCTTTGCCTGAAGTTTCGACAACCACGACTTTGAAAAAATGCCCAACTGCTGACAGAACTGCGGCTGAAGCGCATACTTTATTCCAAACTTTTGTTTTAGTGGAATTGGCATCACAACATCGTAGTCGCCAACAACATACGCCGACCAATCGGGAAAAACCGCATCCAAATACCACGACATGGCATATACGGTTCCCTGCATCGAATTTTCAATGCACTCGTCATACTTGACGAAATCTATTTCGCTATGTGAAACAAACCTAATCATCAGCTAACTACGATGCGAAGATACAAAAAAAACAAATGCAACAATATCAATTAATTAAATCGCATACAAATAAAAAATTACGGACAAGGATTATTCCATGTCCGTAAATTATAACAATCGTAAATCTAAAATTACTTAGTCTTTTTGTAGTTGTCGTGAACTCTTCTTACTCGAGCGCGAAGTTGCAACTTATATTCATCCCAGTCGGTAATGTTGCGGCGGGCAACACCTGTTTCCATAGCAGCCTTTGCAACTGCAGGCGCAACACATTCAATTACGCGCAAATCGAGTGGCTTTGGTATTATGTATTCGCGGCCAAATTCAATCTTATCAACATTGTATGCTTCGCATACATAGTCAGGAACCGGTTCCATTGCAAGTTCAGCCAAAGCATGAGAAGCGGCAATCTTCATTTCCTCGTTTATCTGGGTTGCGCAAACATCCAACGCACCGCGGAAAATGAACGGGAAACCGAGGACATTGTTAACCTGATTCGGGTAATCGCTTCTGCCTGTCGCGATTATAACATCGGGACGCGATTCCTTTGCATCTTCGTAAGATATTTCGGGAACTGGATTTGCCATTGCAAAAACAACAGGGTCTTTTGCCATTGTCTTCATCATGTCCTTGGTAACAACATTGCCAACCGAAACGCCAGCAAATACATCAGCACCAACCATTGCCTCTGCCAAAGTGTGCAAGTCGCGCGTGGTTGCAAACTCACGCTTCTGTTCGGTAAGTTTCGGATTGTCGGCACGGACAACGCCCTTGCTGTCGCAAAGCACTATGTTTTCACGCTTTACGCCCAATGTGCAGAACAAACGGGCACAACTTATACCTGCCGCTCCTGCCCCATTGAAAACAACCTTCACCTCGTCAATTTTCTTTCCTGCAATCTTCAGAGCGTTAAGCAAAGCAGCGCCAGAGATTATTGCTGTTCCGTGCTGGTCATCATGGAAAACAGGAATGTTCATCTGTTTCTTGAGTTCGGTTTCAATGTAGAAACATTCCGGAGCCTTAATGTCTTCGAGATTTATGCCACCGAATGTCGGTTCCAATGCCTTAACAATCTCAACAACCTTCTGCGGGTCTTTCTCATTGATTTCAATATCGAACACATCAACATCAGCAAACGACTTGAACAACAAGCCCTTACCTTCCATGACTGGTTTTCCTGCCTCAGGACCAATGTCACCCAAACCAAGCACTGCAGTTCCGTTGCTGACTACTGCCACAAGGTTTCCCTTTGCGGTATAGTCGTAAACTTTCTGCACATCGTCCTTAATTTCGAGGCATGGTTCCGCCACGCCGGGTGTATATGCAAGCGACAAGTCCTTCTGTGTCTGGAAATCCTTTGTCGAAACAACCTCTATCTTTCCTTTTCTGCCTTGGCTGTGATAGTCGAGGGCATCCTGTTTTGTGTATAAGCTCATTTTATTCTGCTTTTTCGGTTATTCATCAACCGTATTTATTTCGTTAATATTATAGTCGTCAACATTGTGGCGCGATTCTTCCAAATTCTCAAGGCTTCTCCTATTGTTGTAAATGTCAACAGCCATGCGAATTGCGTTACACATCGGCAGATAGTTTGCCTGATTCTTGCCAGCAATCTCGTAAGCGGTTCCGTGTGCCGGCGAGGTGCGGACAATTGGCAAACCAGCGGTGTAATTAACGCCATCATCAAAAGTCAATGCCTTGAAAGGAGCAAGTCCTTGGTCGTGGTACATTGCAAGCACAGCATCGAACTTCTTGAAGTCGCCCGAACCGAAAAAACCATCAGCAGAATACGGTCCGAAAGCAAGTATATCCTTTCCGCGAGCCTCGTTTATAGCTGGAATTATAACATTTCCCTCCTCGTTGCCAATTACGCCATGGTCGCCACAGTGCGGATTAAGACCAAGAACGGCAATGCGTGGCTTAGTTATGATAAAATCGCGCTTGAGCGAATCGTTGAGGATTTCGAGTTTTTCAAGTATCAATTCCTTTGTGAGCGCCCTCGATACTTCCGAAATTGGAATATGACCAGTAGCCACGCCAACCTTCAACGCCTCGCTGCACATGAGCATCAGGCACTTGTCGGCATTGAACTGCTGAGC
The DNA here is from genome assembly GCA_017551515.1 of Bacteroidales bacterium. Classification (GTDB taxonomy): domain Bacteria; phylum Bacteroidota; class Bacteroidia; order Bacteroidales; family ML635J-15; genus Bact-19. Next base: position 6,481 of record JAFZLK010000034.1, read on the forward strand.
AAGGTATTCTGTATGTCCAGGGAAATTGAACCCAGCCGACTGAATGTTCCATTTATTAATAGGTCCTGTAACAAGAATATCTATCTCCTTATTCTTCAAGTCTGTAACTGCTTTTTCAAGTGCTTGGAAAGATGCCAAACCCGCCATTTCATTCGACTTACCTGCCTCCACGCGAATATCCTCGCTGTTGCAGTTGATTACATAAATGCCCATATTCTTGGCATCTTCGGCAGAATTTATAGTCGTTGTGTTGATATTGCTTCCGAGATTCTTCTTGTAGTAAGCAAGAATTTTCGGGGAACCATATATTATAGTTACAGAATTTGGTATGTTCTTAATATCCATCAACGACTTGAGAATCACCTCATAACCAATTCCGTTGATGTCACCGGGCGTAAAGCCAATCTTTATTTTAGTCATATTGTTATGTTTTCAAAAAATTTTCGCGAAGTTACAATTTTATTTACGATTTACGATTTTAGATTGACGATTTTTAGCTCCGCAATACTTTATATTAATTGTCAATTGTCCATTATCCATTATCAATTGTACATTGTTAATTACCTTTTGTCAATTCAGTAAAATATTTGAACAGAAGTCTTGTCGGCACGGATGTTCCGCCATTTCCGCGATATGAATCCTTCTTTTCTGTGAAAGCTGGTCCTGCAATGTCGAGGTGAACCCACTTGTAATCAGTAAAATGCTTTAGGAACATTGCTGCCGTAATTGTTCCGCCATAACGACTTCCACAATTCTTCAAATCAGCAATCGGCGATTTCAACTGCTCTGCAAAATCATCCCACAATGGCAATTCAATCAGTCTTTCCCACACATTGAAGCCAAACTTCTTCAGTTTTTCAATGTTCTCTGTAGAATTGCCAAGTACTGCGGTATTCTTTTCTCCGACTGCAACGATTGCAGCACCAGTAAGTGTAGCAATGTCGATTACAAGTTCAGGATTGTACTTCTTGGCGTAAGCAAGCGCATCGGCAAGAATCAGACGACCTTCGGCATCGGTATTGGCGATTTCAACTGTAGTGCCATCGTACATTGTAATAATGTCCTCGGGAACATACGCTGTCGCTCCTATCCTATTTTCGGTTGCAGGAACAAGTCCATAAACCTTCACTGGAACTTTCGCCTTTGCCAAAGCCACAATAGTGCCGACAACTGCAGCTCCTCCCGACTTGTCGCTCTTCATGGTATCCATCGAACTTGATGGCTTAAGGTCGTAACCGCCAGTATCGAACACAAGTCCCTTGCCTACAAGAATATACGGATGTTCGTTGATTGCATTATCTGGTTCCCACTTCAAAATGCTGAATGTTGGCGGCTCAACGCTACCACGGTTAACAGCCAAAAGTCCGCCCATTTTCAGGCTTTCGATTTGCATCTTGTCAAGAATTTCCGTCTTAAAGCCATATTCCTTGCCCAATCTCTCTATTTCTTCCGAAAGTTTCTTGGCTGTCATGTACGACAATGGCTCGTTAATTATATCTCGGGCAATGAAAACACCATCTACCAGACTATTGAGACAAACAACATCCGCATCATTGACATTGCCGACAATGTTTATTTCCGACAATGTGACCATCTTTTTCTCTTTCAGGTACTTGTCGAAACGATAGTTAGCAAGTTCGATACCTTCAGCCAAATCAAGAGCAAAACCTTTTTCAGTATGGTCAACAATACACAACGATGTATATTTCTGAGCATTAAGCGTATCCGAAATTGTACATCCGTTCATACGGACATTCTCGCGCTGCTCGTCAAGAGACTTTTCTGCATCTGGCTTCACAAAAAAGCACAGTCTGTCGTAAAGATTCAATGTCGCATAATCCTTTTTTTCAAGGGTTTTGCACAAATATTCGGTTTCCTTTTCTCCGAAACCCAAAAATTTTATCTTATCAACATCAGCGACAATGTAGGCAACATTACCGCAATTATCGTAATTTCCAATTTTTCTTATCATCTGTTATCTAGCTTTTAATCAACATATTCCTTCTTACGCACAATCACCACAAACTCACTATCAATGTAATAACCGTAGTCGTAACAATAGAAGTAAACCTTATCAGTCTTTGTCCGATAAATGTTTGTCATGTAGTCGAATTTGAAGCCTTCCTTGGCTAATTTGTCCTTAGGAATAGAATGTCTCTCCTTGTCAGGCTTTTCAATTTTTGCGTACTGATCGCACAAAATCTGGCGATTTTTCTTCAGCAGACGGTTAATTTTGTATGTGACATTGTTGTCTTCCTGTTTCAACTGATTATTATAGGTATTACGGCATTGGTCGCAACAAAATTTTTTATCGGCACGACCGTCAAATTCCGTATGGCAAACTGGACAAATCCTTTTCATATACAATTTTGTTAAGCAGTGGCAAATTTAAACATTTTTTCGGATTTGCCATTATCTGCGAAAAACATTATTTTCGCACCGTTGAAAAATAATTTTGAGTTTGAGCCGTTTCTCTTTTATTCGGTTCGGAAATATTTTTGAATGAAGGTTTTAGCAAAACTGTTTCAAGTACAATGAAACGCTTTGTATTGTTAATATTCGCATTTCTGCTGGCACTCGAATGCCTGTCGCAGAATATCGCTGGCACAGTTATCGACGATGCCGGCAATCCGCTTTACGATGCAAACGTAATGATTGGCGGTTCAAGACAAAGCGGTTACACAAACAAAGATGGAAAATTTTCAATAAAGTGCAAAAAAGGTGATGTCAGAGTTGTTATATCATACGGAGGTCTTGAGCAATACGATGAGAAACACACAGTTGGCGACAACGGACTCGACATCGGCACAATAGTGCTACATCAGGCATACAGTCCTACCGACAGTCTTCATGTGCTCGAAGCCATTTCCGACAAACAAACTCCAATGACATTCGACACATACAACGCCAACTACATAGAAAGCCGAAACATAGTCAGCGATATTCCTAGCATTCTGGAACATACGCCATCGTTTGTTGCTCTATCAGAAAATGGTTCTGGAATAGGATTTACCAGCTTCCGCATTCGCGGAATGAGCCGTGATGCAATTAATGTAACAATCAATGGCATACAGCTTTGCGATGCTGAATCACGACAAACATTTTTTCATCATCTGCCCGACTTTGCCACATCGGTCAGCAATATAAGCATAACACGCGGAGCAGGCTCATCGTCAAGCGGAACATACGCATACGGAGCAAGCATCGACCTGACAACCGAAACGCCAAGCGCAAAACCATACGGCGACATAAACATAATGGGCGGTTCGTTCAGCACGATCAAGGCAAGCATTTCGGCAGGAACAGGATTAACAAAAAACGGATTTTCCATCGACCTGCGAATGTCGAAACTACTTAGCGATGGATACATAGACATGTCAGGTACCAACCAGAATGCAATAATGTTGAGCGCAACATGGCGAGGAAAAAACAACTCACTAAACGCCAACATCATGTACAGCAAAACGAAAAACGGAATATCAAATATGGGATGTCCATCCCAATACATTGATGTAAACAGAAGGTACAATTCGGCAGGCGAATATTTCAGTTCCAACGGCACAAAACAATACTACGGCGACACCGAGGAGAACCATCAGCAGACACACGTACAGCTTATATATTCGCAAAAAATATGGAACAGCATAGAACTCAATATAAAAGCCTTCTACAATTATAGCGACGGCTACAGCGAAGAATACAAGAACAAGCAAAATTTTTCGAGCTACGGAATGCCAAATATTTCGTTGCCGATAGTAGTTTCGCACGAAGGTCAAATTTTCACGACCACAACAACCATTACACAAACCGACCTAATCAGAAGACGTGCAAAAACTAGCAACTATTATGGCGGCATAGTCACTGCCACACATAGCATAGGCAACTTTGTGAACACATTCGGACTAACAGGACATTTCTACGACGGCTCGTATTTAGGAAACATAATATGGATGCAATATGCTGGAAATACAGACAAGGACCATAAATGGTACAGCAACACCAGCGACAAGAACGAATACAGCGCGTTCTACAAAGCGGAATACACCTTTATAAAAAAAGTAACACTATATGCCGACCTGCAGTACCGAATGATTAATTATGAAATGAATGGAACAGATTGCGCTTCGAGCACAAACGGCAAAATGAGAACCATAAAGGAAGACCTTGACTTCAACTTTTTCAATCCGAAAGGCGGAATAAACTACGAAATCAACAATAAGATGAGAGTCTATGCATCTGTTGCGCACTCCCACAGGGAACCATCGCGCGAAAACATCAACTACGCAAACGAAAATGGCAAAAGCATAGAATCGGAAGCACTAGTCGATTACGAACTTGGATATTCATACAAATCGAGAATCTTTTCGGGCGGACTGAACCTATATTATATGGATTTCTGGAACCAGATAGTACCGACAGGCGAATTTTCGCAGGACGGCTACTACATAATGACAAATGTTGACAGAAGCTATCGTGCAGGAGTGGAATTGGCAACAACAATAAACCCACACAGACGCGTAAACATAAACGCCAACGCTACTTTCAGCAGAAACAAAATAGCAAACTACACTTTTACCGCACACACATACGACAACACATTACCCGAAGGTTCCAGAGAGATAAGCTTAAGCAACACTAACTCCGCTTTCTCACCCGAAATAATTGCCTCTGGCGACATCCGTTACAACATTTTCGGAAAATTCAATATTTACTACAGGGTAAAGTATGTCGGGAAACAATATCTTGACAACACTTCGAGCAACGACAGGGCAATAAAGGCCTATTGTATAAGCAGTGCAGGATTTGACTACGAAATAGTTACCAAATATGTAAAAGGTCTGCGATTCAAGTTCGAAGCTAACAACCTTTTCAATACAAAATATTGTGACAATGGATATGGAGAACTATGGTACGAAAACGGTGTTGAAAAATCTGTCGCGAGCTATTTTCCGCAAGCAGGAATAAACTTCATGGGCGGAGTTACAATATCGTTCTAAACACACTCTCCACTATTTATAATAAACAATCTTCCGTTTTACAGTAGCATCACCTGACTTTAGTTCCGTCCAATTCCCTTGCTCGTCCTTTGATACGATGACCACCTCTGCCGACCATTCATCGCGAGTTTCCTCTGCCATATCCTCCGATACGAAATTGTAACCTACGACATTTCCATTGTCATCATACTCAATGTTGCACTCCGAATAGTAAGCGCCATCTCCAGCGCCAGTTAATGTAAGTCGCATTTTTTCCTTGTCGTAGTCAAACATCTCGCTTCCACCCGGTCCATCGTATGTAGAAACAATGTAGCCGTCATCATCCCTGCCAATCATGACCTCGTTATCACCAGAATATTCGGTGGCATAGTTAACCAAATTGCCTTTTTCGTCAAACACAGCCTTGCGACCATTGGGATATTCCACCAACTTGACATGTCCATGAACTTCCATAAAAGCCAAGTCGGGAGTAATAAAAACAGGTTCTGCCACAACTTCTTCTATTTCAACAGCATTTGCAGTATCGTTTACGAGCTGAGTTTTCTCATTAACAGCATCATTTTCAACATTGTCAGTCTTGTTATTACCACAAGACAGAACGGCAAGGCAAAACGCCAAGACAAAAGGCAAAAGCGATATTCTTCTCATAACAGACTACTTCAAGAAATATTCAATCGTTGTCACCACCCTTACCATTTTAATATAAGGTGTATTTTCATCGCGGTCGTAAATGGAGAACTGACCTTGCGAAGCAGTCTTTATTCCTCCAAGTGTGCTTTCCGAATCGGCGGCGAACTTTTCGGCTACAGCACGGGCATTGCGGGTTGCCTCCTCCACCATTTCGGGCTTCAACTCGTTAAGTCCGTTGAATGAAAAACTTGTTTGATGTTCCCAGCTCGACTCACAGGTAATGCCCGCACTAAAAAATTCATCTTGACGCGAAATAAGGTCACGAACTTTGTCAACTTGGTCTGATGCAACAGTTATAACCGATTTCAACTGATAGCGGTAAGGTATTTCTGTCGTTGACCAGCGGTCAGCTTCACGGTCATCAGCCGAAATTGGAGCCACACTTATTTCATTTTCCGAAATACCATTTTCTTTCAAGAAGTTAACAATGAACTTGTTTTTGCCATTTACTGTGGAATACAACTCCGTCAAGTTGTTGCCTACTTCCTTGAACACAATCGGCCAAATGACATGGTCGGCTTTCACCTCGTGTTCCGACAAACCCTTTACTGAAACATATCTGTCCTTGTCGGCATAACTGCCAATTCCAGACTTAACAAACACACCATGACCAACAAGTCCAATAACCAAGCCCAACATTATCAAAAGGGCTGACACAATAACATTCTTTGTATTCATAACAATATTTTTTTTGCAAAGATTGAAAATTATAACATTCCACCAAACTCTTTTTTTCATTTTTTACAAACAAAAAAAAGGTGTCTAATACTTGGGGATATATCAGACACCAAAAATAAACCAATCTATGAAAAAATGAAAAAAATGAAAAAAATTAAGATGCAATTTCATTTCGCTTTCCATCAGTCAATTCGTTCATCAACCTCGGATTGCGAAGCAAAAATACCAATTCATTTTAATACAAAGCAACAAAAAATTAAAACAATATACCTAAGCATAATATTTTTAAACAAACAAACAATAAACAAATACTAAATATTTGCAAAATTATTGTTCACATGTGTAAATATGTAGCTGATATTGTACTTAACATCACTTTTTTCCAAAACGACACCATTGCCCTTATATCATTGATTTTCCCACCTGTTAAAATTTTTGTTACTTATTATTTCAAATCAGCGTGGGTTTGCAAATCAATTATTCTTATTTTTGGAGAAAAATTTTTCACAATGTTTCTTGAAAGGACGAGAAAAAGCGGACAGAAAACAGGATGGATAGAAGTCATCGCCGGATCAATGTTTTCGGGCAAAACCGAGGAACTTATACGCCGTCTGCGCCGCGCCGAATTTGCAAAGCAGAAAGTCGAAATCTTCAAGCCGAGCATCGATGTGCGCTACTCGGAGGAAGATGTCGTTTCGCACAACGCCAACGCTATCCGCTCCACCCCTGTTTCCTCGTCTTCAAACATTCTGCTTCTAGCTACCGATGTCGATGTGGTCGGCATTGATGAGGCTCAATTCTTCGACAACGGCATTGTGGATGTATGTACCACCTTGGCAAACAACGGAATACGCGTAATCGTTGCAGGACTCGACATGGACTTCATGGGTCGCCCATTCGGACCTATGCCCGCACTTTTCGCTGTCGCTGAGGATGTTACCAAGGTTCACGCTATCTGCACACACTGCGGGGAACTTGCACAATACAGCTATCGCAAGTCGCAGAACAAGGGCGTTGTCCTGCTCGGCGAAAAGGACATTTACGAACCGCTGTGCCGCAAGTGCTACAACGAAGCAATCGAAAACGACAAAAACAATCAAGAATAATGCAAACTTTCAGTTTAAAGGAAATATCGGAAATCGTTGCCGGTGAACTAGTTGGCGACGGAACCTTTGAATTTTCAAAAATTGTAACCGACAGCCGAAACATCATAAATCCGTCATCTTGTCTATTCGTTGCAGTAGTCGGCGAACAGCACGACGGACACAACTACATTGATGAAATCTACCGTTCAGGCGTAAAGGCTTTCCTAGTAAGCAAGGACATTGACATTACAAAACTGCGCGGAATTTCGTACATAAAAGTCGCCAACACACTTGAAGCATTACAAAAAATAGCAACACATAAACGACTGAAATTCAACATTCCAGTCATTGGCATTACAGGTAGTAACGGAAAAACCATCGTCAAGGAATGGCTACACTATCTGCTAAGCCCGTATTTCAACATCACGCGCAGTCCCAAAAGCTACAACTCGCAGATAGGCGTTCCGCTGTCGGTGTGGTTGCTCGAAAAAGACACCGAACTCGCAATTTTCGAAGCAGGTATCTCCCAGCCCAACGAAATGGAATCGCTTGAGAAAATTATCCGCCCAACAATCGGAATACTTACAAACATAGGAACCGCCCATCAGAGCAATTTTGAGTCGCGCGAACAAAAGATAGACGAGAAACTGAAACTATTTGAGCATTGTGACACAATAATTTACAACTGCGATGACGAATATGTCCATTCAAAAATCATCAATTCGGGCATTGGTCGCAACCGCATAACATGGTCAGAAAAAGGCAACGGAACCATCAACCTGCTCGAAAAGAGTTTCCAGAACGGCAAGAACAACATCATACTGCAGACCAAGCGCGATACCTATATGATAAATATCCCGTTTGGCGATGAAGGTTCAATCCAGAACTGTATCACCTGCTTCTGCGTGATGTACCTGTTCAACAAACTCGACAGCCAGACGATTTTCAAACAGTTCCGCTCACTACCGGGCATAAAGATGCGTCTTGAAACCCTCGACGGAATAAACAACAGCATCCTTATAAACGACAGCTACAACTCCGACATAAACTCGCTCGAAATAGCACTCGACTACCTCAACCAAAAGAAGTCGAACCGCGAATCGGTAGTCATACTATCCGACATCCTACAAAACAACACCGATGAAGCGACTCTTTACAAAGAAGTTGCAAATCTACTGAAGACCAAGCAAGTGGACAAGTTTGTCGGAATTGGGAAATCGATAATGCACAACAAAGACCTTTTCCAGATAAGGTCGAGGTTCTACTTGAATACAGAACAATTCCTAAAAGCATACTCCTCGTTCGAATTCGACCGCAAGGCAATACTATTGAAAGGTGCGCGTGTGTTCCAGTTCGAAAAAATTTCGAAAAAACTCCAGAACCAGACACACGAAAGCGTCATCGAAACCGACCTCAGCCTGATGAAGCAGAACCTGCAGTTCTTCCAGTCGAAACTTGCACCCGGCACAAAGTTGACCGTAATGGTAAAAGCTTTCGCCTACGGAATAGGTTCGCTTGAAATAGCCAACTTCCTACAGCGCAACAAAGTTGATTATCTTGCTGTTGCAATAGCCGATGAAGGCGTGGAACTACGAAACGCAGGCATCAAGACTCCTATCATTGTAATGAATCCCAACATCAATTCGTTGCAAAACATGATAGAGTACGGACTTGAACCAGAGATTTATTCAACATCGCTTTTGAAGAAGCTAATCAGGGAGTTGAAGCGCAACCACACAGAGCATTTCCCGATACACATAAAGCTCGACACAGGAATGCACCGTCTCGGTTTGAATGATGGCGACATCGATGAATTCTGCGCCGAAGCCACAAGCACCGACTGCATAAAGATTTCATCGGTATTCTCTCACCTTGTCGGCAGTGACGACCCTGCATTGGACTATTTCACACACGAGCAGGTTGCAAGGTTCACTAGAATGTACGACCGCATTTGCGAACTCACAGACACGCGCCCGATGCGTCATATCCTCAACAGCGCAGGCATCATACGGTTCCCGCAGTACGACTTTGAGATGGCAAGACTTGGCATTGGTATTCACGGACTTATGCCACAAATTACAGATGCGCTCACACCAGTTACGACCTTTAAGTCTATAATTTCGCAGATTCACCATGTGCCGGCTGGCGAAACAGTTAGTTACAACCGCAAGGGCAAACTCGACCATGATGCTGTAATTGCAACAATTCCAGTCGGTTATGCCGATGGCATAGACCGTCACCTCGGAAACGGCAACTGGTATTTCATGGTAAACGGCAAGAAAGCCCCGATAATCGGCAATGTGTGCATGGACATGTGCATGATTGATATAACAGGCATAGATGCCGAAGAACGCGACGAGGTAATAATTTTCGGAATGGACAACACCATCTGCGACATGGCAAAGGTTCTCGGAACAATACCTTACGAAATACTAACGAGTATTCCTCACAGAATCAAGAGAATATACTTTGAAGAATAATTGATTATCCATCCTCAATGTCATTCTGAACATGTTTCAGTACCTTCAGCTCAACGAAGTTAATACATATAAAAGACAATGGACAACGAAACGACTAGAGGGTTTTCGCTACGCTCATAACAAATAGAAACCACTAATCGCACGAATTGACACGAATAGAATTCCTCGCTGGCTCGGAAAAGGACAATGAACGATGGACAATAAAATCATTAATTCTTCAAGCCTTCAATAATTCCTTCGACTTGATTCTTAATACTTTCCAGCAATTCGGTTGATTTTGCTTCACATAGGAAACGCAGATAAGGTTCGGTGTTTGATGGACGGATATTCAACCACCAGTCGGGATATTCCATACGGTAACCATCAAAATCGTAGAATGCATCCGGTTCCGCCTGACTGCGGAAATGCTCAACAACCATGTCCATAGCCTTCTGTTTTTCGTTGATTTCGAAATTGATTTCACCAGAATTCTTGTACTTGCTTACCTTTGATATGAGTTGTGAAACAGAAATCCCCTGTCCTTTCATCCTCGAGATTATCCTAAGAATCAACAGACTAGCAAGAATTCCCGAATCGGAATAGTAGAAATCACGGAAATAATAGTGACCAGCCAACTCTCCGCCGAAAATACCATCTACCTCGCGGAGTTTCTTTGCTGCGTATGCACGACCGACACGCCACATAACCATTTCGCTACCAAAATTGGCGACATACTCACCAACTGCCTTTGAGGTACGAATATCCTGATATACTTTGCCTTTAAGTCCTTTTTCTTCAAGAAAATAATGACAAAGCACGGCTATCATCAAATCGGGAGAAACAAATTCGCCTTTCTCATCAAGAAACATCACACGGTCGGCATCACCATCATAGATTACACCTATGTCAGATTTGTGCGCTAACACATGCTCACGAAGCATTTCTCGGTTTTCGGGCATTAACGGATTTCCCTCATGATTAGGGAAAGTACCATCTAGTTCATCACAGATATACATAGCATTGTCGCCCAGCAACTTCTTTATGAACAGAGCAGACATTCCATTGCTACAGTCCACGCTAACCTTCAAATTGGAAATGTCTGGAACGTACTGACGCATAAAATCCATGTACTTGTCGTACACATTGTAGTCGACAACATGTCCTTTATTCTCAACAGGTTTCACTGTGCCATTAAGCACCAATTCTTCAACCTTGTTAAGTCCGTCATCATAGCCAACCGGTGTTGCATTCTTGCCCGAAACCTTCAAACCATTATGCGAAGCAGGATTATGAGAAGCCGTAATCATCACCGATGCCTCGAAACCGAACTTTGCCGTACTCCAATATACAAGCGGAGTGGTGCAAATTCCAACATTATACACATCGACACCGGCATCGGTAAGACCTTTCGATAGATACTCAAAAATTTCGGGTGACGAAACACGCACATCCCTACCGATAAGTATTCTGTCACATTTCATTATCTGCGGAAGGAAAAATCCAATCCTGTAAACATCATCCTTTGTAAAGTCAACACCATAAACACCCCTGATGTCGTATGCCTTGAATGCTTTCATAATTAATTAGTTAAGTTTACTACCCGTTGGAGGAAGAAGAAAATACTGAACATCCGGTTCCTGCATTTCGGGAGTCATATATTGTCTTTGATTTTTTTCTTGAATCCGATTAATTTCGTAACCTTTGGAATTGAAAACCAACCTGTAAAGGTTGTACAGAAACATAAAGTCCATGCCAGAAAATTCCCACACGTTCTTGCAATCGACCCTGCCTGTGTTTTTAGGCCAGTTCATGCGCGAAGTTGTTGACCAATAAGGACTCCAATCTTTCCGTGTAGAATCAGTGGAAGGACAATATTCTGGCACCTGCGCGAGAAGTTTTCTATAAAACATTTCATCGTCATCATAAAGTTTTGTGCCAGCATGATACACACGCGAATATTTGTCCTTATGCAACAAATATAGAATCAAAGTATTCTGCTCGTAAGTCCACTTTTCGCGTTTGTCGTCAAGAAGATACAAAAGTCGTGTGGACTTTTTTCCACCACGGTTAATGTCGCCCACCGTTGCCAACGCCCTGGTCATATAATCATCTATTCCATCAGGCAAAGGCAATCCGCCTAGTCCAAGCACACGCGCATCCTTGTACAATACGGAAACAAAAACATATTTGCTAAGTCCGTAGTTTGAACCGTCGTTATGATAGTTTTTGCCAGTAAGTTTAGTAGCCGCCTCGGCAATACCATACGAATTTATCCACACGCCCATATCCTCGCCATTGCCTTCGGCTACCATGTCGTTTGTAACAGGATTTGTTACATACCAACGCGTTGACAACAACGACCCCATTGAATTTTCGTAAGGACGTGCCTTCATCGTTTTGCTTATCTTCATGGACAGACGACGTTCGGGATAATCATGATACATATGTCCTACAAGTCGGTCAACAATATCATCAACCCACAATCCGAAATACACTTTTCCATTTTTGAATATACCCTTTTTCTCAAGATAATCGGGAATATACGGATTTACGAATTTGATAGGCACATTCGCCAGTGATTCGTCGTCAACAAGAGCCTTAACAATAGCTAAACCTTGTATCATATAGCAGATATTGTCCTGACTCATACCCTCCTTTGCAATTACACCGCACTGAAAAACAGACAAATATCTACCTGTACCATCCCTGCTCTTATTTATCGAACCGTATTCGACTCCAAATTTATCATGGTACTGCTTCCAAAATCCAAGTGACACATCGTCACGAATAAGGAAACCATTAATGTCATCGGGATATTTTACAAGCTTCGACACATCAGACGTGTTTGGAGACGCAAGTCCATGATGGCAACGCAAGGCATATTCGGAATACAAGTCAAGCCGTTCGATAGAAAGCATGGAGTAAACCAAAAGTTTCAAAGTCTCGTCGTAATTCTGCCCATTGTCCTTAAGCAGACGATATTCGGTTGACAGAATTCCAAGCCAATGGTTAAAATTGGCGTTTCCGTCGCTCCAACTTATCCAAATCCGCTTTCCGTTTGAATCCACACGCCTGTCCATCGCGGGAATGTTCACACCAAACTGCTCGACATTTTCAGATGTCACAAGCCACTCGTCAAGCAGACGCGAACGATAATTCTGGTATCTTTCATGAATCATCGCAACATCCTGCGAAAAAACAATTTCACAAACAAACAACAGCAATATGAAAACAAACCTCTTCAATGTGTCAATATCAAAACGCAAAAATAGCAAAAGCGACATTATTTCACCACACTAATTTGTCTTTTTCAGCACATAGACTTCCTTAGTTTTGCCATCGAACTTGAACCTGTCATCGATTCGCATACCGACAACCCATGCTATTTTTCCATCAGACTCAAGAACTTGCACTTTGGACTTCTGTGCCTGCGACAACTTTTCGTCCTTTAGAAAATCGCTTAGTTTACGCGAGCCATTCATTCCCAGCGGAATAAACTTGTCGCCAAAACGCCAATTGCGAAGCGTAAGCGGGAATTTCAGTTTCTTGACATCAAGGTAGGCGATTTGGGGATTTCTCTCACATGCAAAATCGTCATCACAATATGCCATTGAAATGTCGAAGCCATACTTTTTCAAATCGCCAATGACATTGATTGTCGCTTCAAAATCAGCATTCTGGGATTCTGCTTTGTAAACCTCTATAAAATCTCGGTTGCGAACCACATCAATGTCAGCAAGCATACATTTGCGCCCTGTCTGAGCATCGAGCAGACAAATAGATTCGCTTGCCAGTGGTTTGGGAACGCCTTCTCCTACAAGCATTTCAAAAAATACCGTTGATGGAGCAGCCGTCTGCAAAACCTTCGCTACATCAATCTTCATGACATTGCCATCGTACGACAAAGCCTTTTCTTTCGCCATACGCACATAATCGTTCATAATACGCTCTGTATCGGCAAAATATGAAACCGAACGCAAAATATTCTCCTTCGCAGCCACATTTATTTCCTCCAACAAAGGCAACACCAGATGGCGAACCTTGTTGCGTGCATACTTGGTTGTCGCATTGGTAGAATCGTCATGATATGGAATATTATCATCTGTAGAAATCTGCGCAATGTCGGCACGCGAAACCTCTATGAGCGGACGGAACAATTTTCCGAGCAAAGGTTTCATTCCCGACACACCACGAATGCCTGTTCCACGGACAATGTTCAGTATGGCTGTTTCGGCTTGGTCGTCGGAATTGTGAGCAAGCGCAATGTACTGACAGTTTTCCTTTTCGGCTAGTTCGTAAAACCAGTCGTAGCGCAACTTACGCGCCGCCATTTGTATCGACAAACCTGTTTCATCGGCATACTTGTGAGTATCAAAGACATTCACAAAGCATGGCACATACAACTTTTCACACATTTCGCGCACAAACTGCTCATCGCCATCCGACTCCTCGCCTCTCAACTTGAAATTGCAGTGAGCAACAACACATTCGTAATTCATTTCATTCAGCAGGTGAAGCATGACAATCGAGTCGATGCCACCGCTGACAGCACACAAGAGCCGTGTCCCTTTCGGAACGCCATAGCCCGATATTATTTCCTTAACCTTTGTTTTCAACATATTCTGTAAACGGGAAATCCCCGTATTCCTTTAAAATTTTCAAATAATCTGTTCTTGGAATCTCCTCTCCGCCCAAACTGGCAAGGAGTTTCGTTTTTTGCTGACAATCAATCAAAACCACGCCATTTTCTTTACAAAATTCTACAAGTCCACAGAAAGCCACCTTGCCAGCATCGGTAACTTCGTGGAACATCGACTCGCCCATAAACACTTTCCCAATCAGGTTCCCATAAAGTCCGCCAACAAGTTTATCACCCTGATACGCCTCAAACGAATAACCATAGCCCCACTCGTGAAGTTTTGTGTATGCCGAAATTATGCCATCTGTAATCCATGTACCGTCCTGACCATCACGGGCGATAGTCGAACAACGCCGTATAACCGCCTCGAAGTTTGCATTTACCTTAATGGTAAAATTGCGGCAACTTCTCCGCAACGACTTTGATATATGTGCCTTCTCGGGGAAAACGACAAAACGAGGGTCTAACGAAAACCACAGCAGCTCTTCGTCCTCGCAAGGCCATGGAAATATACCCGAACACAATGCCAACAACACGCGCTCTGGCGAAAAATCTCCACCAACGGCGACCAAGCCCTCTTCGTCTGCTTCGTTAGGGTCTGGAAACCAAAGGAAATCATCTGGTAAACGATATACTGCCATAGAATGCAAATGTAAAAAAAAACGCTGAATGTCATATTGAACTTGTTTCAGTATCCGCAGCGTTTTTTTTGTTTCTGAGTTTCTATGCCTTCGGCGTTTCAATGGGCTAGCGCCCGTTTCTAGGTTTAACTTCGTTGAGGGCTACGCCGTTTCTACGCTTCGCTGTTTCTAAAAACGGAATGTCATTCTGAACTTGTTTCAGAATCTGATTCCGATTTATGGTTTCTATGCCTTCGGCGTTTAACTTCGTTGAGGGATGCGCCGTTCTACGCTTCGCTGTTTAAGGGTTTCTATTATTTACAAGTTTCAAGTTGTTTATGTTATTTGAGGATTCTATGATTTGAAAATTCAAAGATTTGATGATATGATGATATTTAAATTTGTTTCTGCTTTCTGGTAGTGTAGTTGCGCGCAACGAAAACCACTTCGTCCCCACCACCAACGCCCTATTATTCTGCATCTTACCAACTCGACATTTTTTTTCAAAAAAAATATCATTAAACGAAATAAACGATAATAATCTCCGTTATTCATTCAAACAAATAAATAAAAGGATTGCCTATGACAGATGTATATTCGTATTTTTACACAATCAACACCAATGAAAACGGCAGAACGGACGAATATCTGCTCGACATGAATGAAATGGCAGAAATTGACAAACGGTTGGATTTCCTTCCGAAAATCAGTCCGAGCCACAGTTTGGTAAAGAAAATTTTGGAACTTGCGTAACAGCGAATGATGGAAAAAGTTCCAATGGTAAAGATGGCGAACAATCGCCATTTTTCTTATTTTTGCAAAAAAATTGGTTATGATTCAAATGGTTGACTTAAAATCGCAATACTTTAAAATAAAAGATGAAATAGACAGCGGTATTGCAAGAGTAATAGAGAATACTGAATTTATCAACGGACAGGACGTCAAGGACTTCCGCAACGAATTGGCTTCATATCTCAATGTTGGAAATGTCATTACCTGCGGCAACGGCACTGATGCTTTGCAAATTGCACTCATGGCACTCGGACTGAAACCAGGCGATGAAGTTATTTCCGCCGACTTCACTTTCATTGCCACAGTGGAGACTATCGCACTGCTGCAACTGAAACCAGTAATGGTCGATGTTGACCCCGAAACCTATCTCATTAATCCAGATGAAATAGAAAAGGCAATCACGCCTCGCACCAAAGCCATTATCCCTGTTCACCTATTCGGTCAATGCGCCGACATGGAACGCATTATGGACATTGCAAAACGCCATAACCTATATGTCATCGAAGATACCGCCCAGGCAATCGGCAGCGACTACCATTTTTCAGATGGCACCGTGAAAAAAGCAGGAACAATCGGACACATTGGTTGCACATCGTTCTTCCCATCCAAGAACCTTGGTTGCTATGGCGATGGAGGAGCAATATTCACCAACGATGCCGAACTCGCCGAAAAGATTGGCTCTATTGTAAACCACGGCATGAAAGTGAGATACCATCACGACAGAATTGGCGTAAATTCACGCTTGGACACCATTCAGGCAGTTGTTCTCAGGGCAAAACTTCCACATCTGGACGAATACAACAATGCTCGTCGCACCGCTGCCGACTATTACGACAAGGCATTCACCAACTGCCCGAAAATTAGCACGCCAAAACGCGCACTAAATACAACCCACACATTCCACCAGTATGTAATGCGTCTCAATGGCGTTGACCGCACAGCCCTCATGGAACACTTGAAAAACAAAGGTGTTGCATCTGCTGTTTACTATCCAATACCATTGCACAAACAGAAAGCATTCCAAGGATTCGAATACAATCCTAATGCATTTCCAAACACCGACAAACTTTGCGAATCGGTCATTGCCCTGCCAATGAATACTGAACTCAACGAAGAAACACTGAAATACATAACAGATTCAGTTCTTGAGTTTGTAAAATAATAATACATTGCGATGAAAATTGCAGTTAAGACATTATTATTCAGCATATTGCTTATTCTTAACTGCAATTTTTCATTTCCCCAGTTCATCAAGATGGACGACCGCGTTATTGTCGCAGGTTATGTGCTCGACATAGAAAACGACAAGCCACTCCCCTACACAAACATATCTATCCGCCACAGGCGCGAAGGCACAATTAGCGACACGGCAGGATATTTTGCCCTGTCGGCAAAAATATACGACACAATAAGGTTCTCAATGCTTGGCTACGAACGCAAATTCATCGTTATTGATGATAAGGCCATTGACAGGAACGAACCGCTGATTGTCAAGCTAAAAACCGAAGCATACCTATTGCCCACCGTCAACATTTTTGAATGGCGATACAACCAACTGAAATACGAAGTCACCACAATGAACCTTCCCGATGACGATTATACATACGCAAACCAAAACTTTCCTATAAAACAGAAAGCCATCGACTTCTACAATCGCCCGCAAACAGAAGGCGCAGGTTTTGTATTCAGCCCAATAACAGCACTTTACGAAGCGTTCAGCAAGGAAGGCAAAGAAAGAAAGAAACTTGCAGAGTTACAAGAAAAAGACTACATCAGCACACTAATCGAAGAACGCATAACAACCGAGCAAATCATGGAACTTACAGGTTTTTCGAAACTTGAAACAGAACGCTTCCTCGACTGGTGCGGTTTTACCGCCGACTTCATAAACAGCATGAACGCCTATTACTTCATCTTGGTTGTAAAGCACAAGGCCGAACAATACAAGAAATTGAACAAGAACGACAAAAGCGGAAAGATATATCTGGAATAGGTGGCTGCGCCAGTTTAGCGCTACGCTGTTTGATGGGCTAACGCCCGTTTCTATGCCTACGGCGTTTCTTGTTTCTGCGTTTCTACGGCTTCGCCTGTTTCAAAGTTTCTTTGGCTGGCGCCGTTTGAATGCTTAGCGCTTCTATGGGCTAAAGCCAGTTTCTCGCTGGCGCTGTTTCTGGGTTTAACTTCGTTGAGGGCTTCACCGTTCTTTGCCTGCGGCGTTTCTGCGCTACGCTGTTTGATGGGCTAGCGCCCGTTTCTATGCCTACGGCGTTTCTTGTTTTTTGGTTTCCATGACTTCGCCGTTTCTATGTTTCTCGCTGGCGCTGTTTCAATGTTTCCGTGGCTAAAGCCGTTTCTGTTTTCTCCCCTTAATGTCACCCTGAACTTGTTTCAGGGTCTGATACCATTTTATTTCTAGATTTTGGCTGTCGCCCGTTTTGCGCTGCACTGTTTCCGTGGCTAAAGCTGTTTCTGTTTTCTCCCCCTAGTGTCACCCTGAACTTGTTTCAGGGTCTGATACCATTTTATTTCTAGATTTTGGTTGTCGCCAGTTTTGCGCTGCACTGTTTAACTTCGTTGAGGGCTTCGCCGTTCAATGGCTAAAGCTGTTTTTGAGTTTCAAGTTGTTTGAAGATTTGACTGCATCGAGTTAATGGTTGATAACTTGCTGATTGCTTACGCGAGCTAAAGGTTCAAAAAAACGGGACTATCCGCCAAAATCATCAAAAGCAATCATCTCTGGTGGAACTCCATAGTCATCAAGCATCTTGGTTACGGCAGCGGTCATCATTGGCGGACCACAGAGGTAATATTCGATTTCTTCGGGTTCCTGATGGTTCTTCAAATAATTGTCATCGATAACCTTGTGAATGAAACCTACATAGCCATCCCAGTTGTCCTCTGGCTTTGGTTCCGACAAGGCAATATTGAACGAGAAGTTTGGAAATTCGGCTTCTATCTGCTTAAAATCGGATTCGTAGAAAATTTCACGGCGCGACCTTGCTCCATACCAGAACGACACCTTGCGCGTAGTATGCAAAGTATTGAACAGATGGAAGATATGCGAGCGCATTGGAGCCATACCAGCACCACCGCCAATAAACATAATCTCACGGTCGGTATCCTTGATGTGGAATTCTCCGTAAGGACCTGAAATCATAACCTTGTCGCCCGGCTTGCGCGAAAACAGGAATGACGAACATACACCCGGATTGACATTCATAAATGTGCCTGCGCTCCTGTCCCATGGTGGAGTTGCAATTCGTATGTTCAACATTACCACATTGTTCTCTGCAGGATGGTTAGCCATAGAATAGGCACGGAAAGTCGGTTCGGGATTCGTCATCTTCAACTTCCAGATGCCAAGCTTGTCCCAGTCTTCCTTGAACTCGTCATCAACTGCAATGTCCTTCGAATAGTCAACCGTAACTTGCGGAACATCAATCTGTATGTACGAACCCGACTTGAAATTGAGCGTCTCGCATTCGGGCAGTTTCACAACAAATTCCTTTATGAATGTTGCCACATTGCGGTTCGAAACGACTTCGCACTCCATCTTCTTTATTCCCATAATATCTTCTGGGATAACAAGTTTCATATCGTTGCGAACCTTCACCTGACAAGCCAGTCGCCAGAAATTCTGCTGCTCCTTGCGCGAGAAGAAACCAGTTTCGGTTGGAAGAATGCCGTTTCCACCCTGCACTACACGACACTTGCACATTCCACAACTTCCTCCGCCACCACATGCTGACGGCAAATGAATGTCATGCTCTTTCAATGTAAGCATCAACGAATTGCCAGTGTCGACTTCAAGAGTATCTTTATCGTTTATCGTAATTTTTACCTTGGACTGCGGAGTAAGTTTTTTCTTTGCGAAAAGCAGAATTGCGACCAATGCCACCATCACCACAAGGAAAACCGCAATGGCACTAACAAGAACTATAGATTGGAACAACAACATAATCCTAAAGTTTTATACCCATAAATCCCATAAAAGCAAGTCCCATAAGACCTACGATTATAAACGCAATACCCAGTCCGTCAAGGGCTTTGGGTATTTTCGAATATTTGATTTTCTCACGGATTGCAGCTAAGCTCACGATGGCAAGCAACCAGCCGATTCCAGAACCAAAGCCGAATACTGCCGCCTCGCCGACATTAGCGTACGAGCGCTCTGCCATAAAGAGCGAACCACCTAATATTGCGCAGTTTACAGCTATCAACGGCAGGAATATTCCCAACGAATTGTATAGCGATGGCGAAAATTTCTCTACGACCATCTCAACCAACTGGGTCATCGATGCAACAACAGCGATGAACACTATGAATGTCAGGAATGAAAGGTCAACATCGGCAAAGGATGGCGAAATCCATGTCATTGCGCCTTTGCAGAGCAAATATTTCTCTATTAAGTAGTTGATTGGAACGGTAATGGTCAGCATGAAAGCAACCGCCACGCCTAATCCAAAAGAAGTCTTTACCGTCTTTGATACAGCAAGATACGAGCACATTCCGAGGAAATATGCGAAAATCATGTTGTCGATGAACACCGACTTGACAAATATGTTGACAATGTTTTCCATTATTTACCCTCCTCCTTTCTCTGCTGGTGCGCACGCTGAATCCACACTATTATACCTACCGCTATCAACGCCATAGGCGGCATAATCATAAGTCCGTTGTTCATGTATCCTGCATCGTAAAACGACTGTGGCACAACCTGATAGTTCCATATCGTACCGCTTCCGAGCAATTCACGGAAAAACGCAACCACAATAAGAATGAAGCCGTAGCCAAGCCCGTTTGCAAGTCCATCAATTAGACTGCGCTTTGGACTGTTCGACATTGCAAAGGCTTCCAACCGTCCCATAACAATGCAGTTTGTAATTATAAGTCCCACAAAAACAGAAAGTTGCTTGCTTATATCAAAAAAGTATGCTTTCAGGAACTGGTCAACAACGATGACGAGAAACGCCACCACTACAAGCTGGACAATTATCCTTATTCTTCCTGGAATCGTCTTCCTAAGAAGCGAAACTATCACATTCGAGAACGCCACCACAAATGTAAGGCTCAGCGCCATTACCACCGCCGACTGCAACTTTACAGTTACGGCAAGCGCAGAACATATTCCAAGTATCTGCACCGTAACAGGATTGTTCCTGAATATCGGATCTAAAAAAATTCTTTCCTTCCTCTTATTCTGCATAACAACCTATTTTCTTGATTTTTCAATATATGGTAGATATAACTTCAAGCAAGACTCTAACATTTCGTTTACCGATGTAGATGTGATTGTCGCGCCCGAAATTGCATTTACCTCGTTGTCGTTTGAAGCACCACGCTTGTTGGTTTTCACCGACACAAACTTGTTGGATGCATCAAAAATCTTCTTGCCCGAAAACTGCGACTGAAAATGTTCGGTAGCAATCTCAGCACCAAGTCCTGATGTTTCGGATTTGTGGTCGAAATATGCACCATAAACTGTATTAAGGTCTTCATTCAAAGAGATATAGCCCCAAATTGGTCCCCACAAGCCCTTGCCCGATAACGGAAACACATATTTCTTGCCATTATCAGTCTGAGCGACATACAATTTCAATGCATCTGCATCATTGACAATATTTCCCGATTCATCAACTGCAATTTCATTTATCATCTTTGCGTAAGTCGCTTCAACATCTTTTGTTTCTACAACAATTTTCAATGCTGAAAGAATATTCTTTTTCTGCTCTATTTCAAGATTCTTGGCTTGCTTTGGTTGAAGTAATACTGCAACCAAACTCAACACCCCAGCCACAACTACAACCAGAATAATCGAATAGATAAATATGTATGAATTTTTATTCTTGTCCATAACTATCTTACTTTTTTAGCACGGCGCAAACGCCTTGTTTTCACTCGTCTCAACCTCTTATTGACATTCGCCCTAACCACGCAGTAATCAATCAACGGAGCAAAGATGTTCATAAGCAATATTGCGAGCATCATTCCTTCGGGATAAGCAGGGTTCAAAATGCGTATCAGCATGGCCATCACACCAATAAGAAATCCGTATATGTACTTGCCCTTTTCTGTCTGTGCAGCAGTTACAGGGTCGGTTGCCATAAATACAGCACCGAAAGCAAATCCGCCGAGACAAAGATGCCAGTACCAGTCGATTGGCGTGTATGAATGTAATGCAAACGCCATCAAAGCGCCACCTGCAAAAACAGAAAACATGATTTTCCAACTTGCTATTCCAGTGAACAACAATATGAAAGCACCAATGGCAATAGCAATAAGAGAAGTTTCGCCAATAGAACCGGGGATAAGACCAATTGTTAAATCAAGTATTGAAGTCGGCTCGCCGAATCCATTTGTTATCATATCACTACCCTCGCCTATCTGTGCCAATGGAGTTGCTCCAGAGAAACCATCCAATGCCTTTCCATCCGATAATTCTGCTATCCAAACTTTATCTCCCGACATCTTGGACGGATACGAGAAGAAAAGGAAAGCACGAGCAAGCAAGGCAGGATTCACAATGTTCATTCCTGTACCGCCAAACAACTCTTTTCCAACGAGAACCGCAAAAGCAGTTGCCAATCCAACCATCCACAATGGAGTATCAACCGGCACAATCAGCGGAATCAGCATTCCTGTAACTAGAAAACCCTCGTTAACCTTATGCTTGCGTACCTGCGCAAAAGCAAATTCAATTGTCAAACCAACAAGGTAGGACACAAGCAACAACCAGAAAACTTTCAGGAAGCCGTACCAGAAAATAGTCCAGAATCCTGTTTGTGCCAATTCTCCAATAGAAAGAAAATGCTGATACCCAGTATTGTACATACCGAAAAGCAAACAAGGAATCAACGCAAACACAACGACAATCATAGTACGCTTCATGTCGATTGCATCGCGAATATGCGAACCGCTTTCCGTAACATCCTTAGGCACAAAGAGAAAAGTTTCAAAAGCCTCGAATGTGGATGTCATAAACGGCATTTTGCCTAGAACTTTCGGTTTTATCTTGTCAATATATCTTCGTAATGCGTTCATAACCAATTATTCCATTTCTTTTCGCACCAAATCAAGTCCATGTCTGATTACCTGCTGAACATTTACCTTAGATGTACACACAAACTCGCACAACGACAAATCTTCCTCCACAACCTCGTAAATACCAAGTTCTTCCATCTTGTCGATGTCATCGGTCATGGCAGCCTTGACAAGCAGTTGCGGATAAATGTCGAGCGGACAAACCTTTTCGTACTGACCTGTAACGACATACGCCCGTTCTTCGCCATGCATGTTGGTATCAAGATTAAAGCGTTTCCACGGCATGAGCATGGAAAGGAAAGTCCGCGAGTTGCTGAACTTGTTAGCCCCCGGCAACATCCAACCAAACATTTCATAGTCATCGCCTTCGGGAATTACCGACACCTGCATTTCGTTGAAGCCAAGGCACGGATTATCAGTAACATTTATTCCCGTAAGCACATTGCCAGAAATTATCCTTACATGATCCGACAAAAGCATACCGCCACGCAACTGCGACAAATCGGCGCCAAGGCGAAGCTTGTAATATTGCGGAGCAACAACCTCTGCCCCACATACTGCGATATTTTTTTCAGGCATGTATTCGCCATGTTTCAGCAAGCGACCAATAATCGGCAGGTTCAACGCATTGATAGTCCACACGGTTTCGCCCTTATTTATCGGTTTCAACTTATTTATCTGTGTGCCGACAAGTCCTGCCGGATGTTTGCCAACAAATTCTGTCTTAATGATTTCGGGGTCATCGGGAAGCAACATAGCAAGGCGTGAATCCCTACCAAACGACAAATACACATTTCCGTTGGTAAGATTATAGAGTGCGCGAATTGCAAGTTTCAGATAATCAACATCATCCTTCAATGCAAATTCCACATTGCAAGCAAGCGGTGCAGTATCAAGGAAGGAAATGAAAATGTCGCGCGGTGTAGTATTGGGATTAGCAACAATGCCGTAAGGACGCTGATTTATAAGCGGATAAATGCCTGCTTTTGAGAAAAGCGTCCTGACATCATCGTTTGTATCAAATTTTTCGGCTTCATCGTTGCCATCGGCTTCGATTTCCACGCGCAGGATTCTTCGCTTCTCGCCACGGACAATGGCAGTTACCGTTCCCGAGCAAGGCGAAGCGAAGCAGATTTCAGGAATATCCTTGTCGTGAAATACGATTGTTCCGCGCTTTACATAGTCGCCCTCCTTGCAGTCCAGTTTGGGCGTAATACCATGAAAATCAGTCGGTCTGATGCAGTAACGCTTAGGTGCTAACTTCGTGGATAACAATTCATCAGCCCCACCTTGCATCTTGATGTCCAATCCTTTTCTAATCCTTATAGTTTTCAAAATACAATGATAAAAAAATTAAGTCGCAAAGTTAAGCCTTGCCATGCACTATCTCGGTTAAAGAATGGTTTATTTATAAACAAGTTATCAAACGAAAAACAACGGGTTGTGGGTGTTCTGCCGTAAATCATGGTTGTGGCGGATAGAATCCGCCAAGAAGGGACGGAACATTTTGCGGGTGTATAATTGTAGGGGCAGGTTTCAAACCTGCCCCTATAATACACCGCAAACATTTCGTTTGTTAATGAAATTTCCTCCGTCCCCGCGGGAACCTTGCCCTGCGGTGCCTTTGTGTGCGCTACCGCGCACGCACCGCACGGCAATGTTCCCGCTCCTTGGCGCGTGTCGGGGGGGGGAGAATAGATTAGTTCTGGGACTGGCAGACAGCGCGAACGGATAGCCCGTTGAAGCGGCCGTAGATGTCGTACATGCCGTAACCGCCCGAACTGAAGTAGAGGTACCACGCGTTGCCCGCACCGTCCGTGTAGAGCGAACTCGACCAGTAGTTGCCGTAAGAACCGGCATCGTAGAGCTCACTGTCGTAGCGGCCGCCAGCAGCGGGCAGGAAGATTGAATTGCCGTTAGGGCCGGTGAACAAGCGTCCGTTTACTCCGCTCTGGGTTGTCCATGTTACGGTGCAGTTGTCAATCAATTCCTGCATTTCCGTACTTGTTGGCATACGCCATCCACTACCCCAGTTTGCAGTGGCGGCATCGGCACTCGAAGGCAGTGTGGTCGGATTGCTGGAATAGGTATAGTTATCCTCTGTATATGAACTCTTGGTGGTAGTTTCTCCCCAAGCGTAATAGTTGCCGTAGGCTGTAGGTGTGCTTGCGCCTACATTGCAGGTTGCCCACCTTGTTCCAGAAGGCAGACCGAGGTCAACCCAAGCGTGTCCGTTTACTGTGCCTGTGCTTGCCGGGGTTGTAAATGTCATTACATCGCCGTATGCTGTTCCTGCTACATTGGTTGCGTATGCCTTATAATAATAGGTGGTGCTTGAGGAAAGACCTGTGAGTGTCTTTGTAAAGCTGCCTGTACCGCTGCCGCTCTGTACATTTTGCGAAAGGTCGTCAGCACTTGTGCCGTACATAAAGCCACGGGCGGTTACCGTTGTGTTACCATCGAAAGTAACATCACCAGAGAGTGTTGCGCCTGTCATGGTTATGTTCGAGGCGGAATTTGTCTGCACCGAAGGCGGATATATTGTCAAGGTTGTAAATGTCATAACCTCTCCGTAGCCAGTTCCTGCACTGCTGGTTGCGTAAGCCTTGTAATAGTAGGTAGTGCCATCTGCAAGTCCAGTGATATTTGCTGTAAAACTGCCTGTTCCACTACCGCTCTGTACATTTTGCGAAAGATCGTCAGCGCTTGTGCCGTACATAAAGCCACGGGACAATACGACTTCGCCGCCATCGGAGGTTACCTCACCGCTAAGTGTTGCGCCTGAGGAGGTTATATTGCTTGCATCCGAGGTGGTAACACTTGGAACTGGGACTGTAGGTCCTCCGCCACCAAGGTTGTTTATTGCCTCCTGCAATTGTGCTATTAGGTTGTCAACATACGACTTGGTAACTGCATCGTTTGCATTTACAGGTGCGGCAAGGTCAGAAATAGTATTGTTGTTTGCCGAATTGCTGAGTGATATTACATCTGCCAAAGTTTGGCTCTCGGTTGTCAAATATCCGCTTAGGTCGGGGGTATTTTCAATTTCCGAATAGTCGTAGGTTGGCTTGGTGTCTGCCTTTGCCCAGTCGGGAACTGTCGGGTCGGTCTCTACGGTTATTCCGCCACCAGCACCGCTCATGGCAACTGGCTCGAAACGACCAGTCGTGGCATTGTAGGCAAGAACATCGCCATCGTTGGCGCCGCTTGCATCAATGTAAGAAACACTTCCTGCCGCAAATGCGTAGGGAACGCTTACAAATTCCACCGTGCCGAGCGAAAGGTTGAACTGAAGCATTGCCGTGGGGTCATAGTCAATCTTCAGGAACTTGCGTCCGCCAGCCCAGTCAATGTCGGCAAATTCGCCAACCGCCATATATGGTTCGCGACCAATCTGGAACGAGAACGAACCGTAGGCGTTGGTCGTCAGCGAGCGAATCTCGCGGTAAATCAGTTCGCCATCGGGCGAGCCATCAATGATTGACAACTGAATCATAATTGGTGTGTTAGCCATTACTTCGCTGTTTGCATCGCGGGCTATGGCCTGAAAATTAATTGCCTGCGGCACATCCTGTGCTGTCAGGAACATTGCTGCCATTAGGAGGCAGACTGTGAAAAACAATTTTTTCATATTACATTATTTTTTAATTTGTTTTCTAATTCATTTGCTCGCAAAGCATTGCGAGCCTACAAAT
>JAFZLK010000035.1 GCA_017551515.1 Bacteroidales bacterium
TCATGGAACAACGGCAGCACCAGCCAGACGCTTGTTGGAGTTGGCGCAGGCATTTACTCAGTAGTCATCACCGATGCATGGGGATGTACAGGTTCTGGACAGGTTACGGTTGAAAGTCCGATGCCAATGGATGTTACTCTGTCCACCACCGATGCACACTGTCACAATACCTATGACGGAACGATATTGGTTGAGACAACTGGTGGTTCGTTGCCATATTCTTACACTTGGAGCGATGCTTCATTCGTAGGAAACAACATTACTACCGCACATGCAGGAAGCTACAGTCTCACAGTTTCCGATTCGAGGGGATGCGAAGTTCACATGGTAGCAACTGTAGGTTCTCCCGATGCGATAATTATCACTGCCAATGTCGAGAACATCTCTTGCTACGGGCGCAGTGACGGTGTCGTTGAAGTATCTGCAGAAGGTGGAGTTTCGCCATACATTTTCTCTTTGTTCAACGGCTATAGCACTATATCAGGACAATCGACATACATGCGACTTGGCGAAGGTGGCTACGAGATAACAGCCATTGATGCGAGCGGTTGCGAGGAGAAACACAATATCTATGTAGTTGAGCCTGCACCTCTGTCGATGGAGGTCGAAGCCGTAAATCCATCTTGCCGTGGCAACAACGACGGACAGATAGTCATTGCGGCTATAGGCGGTACAGAGCCTTACATATACGGTTGGTCAGAACATTATACCGACCAGCCGGTATTAGGTGCATTGTATAGCGGAGAATACAGAGTAAATATTGTTGATGCCAACAATTGCTCATATTATGTGGATACCAAGCTCGAGAACAGTTATGATGACTGTGTCAGAATACCGAATGTTTTCACTCCTAATGGTGATGGTGTAAACGATGAATGGGAGATTGGAAATATAGATATGTTCCCGAATGCGAAAATATATGTTTACAACAGATGGGGACAATTGGTATTCTCGGGAGAAGGTCCCGATATGACATGGGATGGCAAATTGAGAGGCGGACAGATGGCTCCTTCGGGTACCTATATGTATATTCTCAAACTGCATACAGGTCACGAGGCGTATGAAGGAACTGTGACGATTGCATTCTAATTATAAAAACAAAAATCCGAGAAATCCTCGGATTTTTGTTTTTTTGCAATGTATGAGTTCTGATTCGCAGATGTTTTTGCGCAAAAATAAAAAATCAAAAAAGTAATGTCATGTAAAAAATAAATCTTATTTTTGCACCGCCTTTTAGGAACGGGGTGTGGCGCAGTTGGTAGCGCGCTACGTTCGGGACGTAGAGGCCGGAAGTTCGAGTCTTCTCACCCCGACAAGGCGGATTTGCAAAAGCAAGTCCGCTTTTTTGTTTGCCGACAATCTGCTAAAATAAATTTTGTAAACTAGTGTTGTTTGCTTATATTTGCCGATAGGTACGAAGCGTTATACTTTAGGTATATCAGTGTCACGTTTCTTTTGTATGAAAATTGTTCGTATGGCACTGGCGGGCAGAAATGGTTGCGCACGACACGTACAAGTGATGTTGTAATGAGAAAGCTATTTGTAATATTCATATTTGTTTTCTTTGCGTTCGCGTCGTTTTCACAGACAGACACAACAGTTGTCGCACAAAAGATTGACTCTCTCAGCACTTTGGCAGACAGTCTTTCGAATGAAAAAAAGTACAGTGAAGCTCTTTCATTGTATGCCGAGATTGCGGAGGTTATAAAGAATGCAAAAGGAGAAAACTGTGAAGAGTATATCACAAACATTGACAATATAGCTATGGTATATTTTTATATGTTTGATTATCAAAATAGTTTAAAATGTTTTATTCAAGAAGCAGAACTCATAAAAAAGCTATACGGAGAAGAACATCCTGATTATATTGTTTCCCTAAATAATATAGTCTATATATATTACCAAATGGGTGATAGTAAAAGCGCTTTGAAATATAGCAAGCAAGCACTGGAAGTCGAAAGAAAAACATTGGGAGAGGATAATTCGGATTATGCTACATCGCTACACAATATTGGAATTGTATATAATAACCTTGGAGACTACCAAAACGCTCTAAAATATTGTACTAAAGCATTCGAAATAAGAAAAAAGATTCTCGGGGAGGAGCATCCCGATTATACTGTATCTTTGAATGGTATCGGTTTTATATATTCCCACCTTGGTGACTATCAGAATGCCTTAAAGTATTATAAGCGGGCATTGGAACTAAGAAAAAAGATATTGGGAGAAGAGCATCCTAGTTATGCAACAACCCTTAACAATATTGGTTCTGTATATTTACATCTTGGAGAATATCAAAATGCTTTGAAATATTATAATATGGCATTGGAAATCAGAAAAAAGATTCTTGGAGAAGATCATAGCGACTATGCAACAGTTTTGAGTAATATTGGAAATGTATATTCTTTACTTGGCGATTATCAAAATGCATTGAAATATAGTAGGCAAGCTCTGGAAATTGATAGAAAAACATTGGGGGAAGAACATCCTTATTATGCGGTATCGTTATCCGTTGTTGGTGATGTATATTCTCGACTAGGAGATACTCAAAATGCTTTGAAATATAATTCCCAAGCATTGGAAATCAATAGAAAAAATATGGGAGAGGAACATCCTTTATATGCGACGTCACTTAATAATATCGGTTGCTTATATTGGGATACAGGAGATTACCAAAGCGCCCTTAAGTATCATATTCAGGCATTGGAAATCAGAAAAAAGGCTCTTGGAGAAAAGCATCCAGATTATGCAAAATCGTTGAATAATGTAGGAGCTACATATTTATATATGGGCGACTATAATAATGCACTAAAATATTTTAATTCGGCGATAGAAATAAGGGAAAAAACATTGGGAGAGAATCACCCTAGCTGTGCTACATCATTAGGCAACGCAAGTCAGGCATACTACGGGATACTAAACTACCATGAAGCAATTAATATAAATAAACAGGCAACAGACATTCGCAAAAAAAATCTAATCAGTAATTTCTCTTTTATGACTGCGCACGAGCGCGAAGCATATTGGAACGCAAACAACCAGTATTTTTCCAATAACATAAAATACACATATAAACTTCCAAACGATACGCTTGCAACAAAAACTTCATACAATACCGAACTAATTACCAAAGGTCTTTTACTTGCTTCTGAAATCAGCATGACCAACATAATAATGGAAAGTGGCGATTCTGTGTTAATTTCCGACTATGAAAATATGAAGACTATGCACCTGCAATTGAACAAAGAACTGGAAAAACCGATTGAAGAAAGAGTCTATAATTGCGATTCGCTTGAAAACGAAATCCAGAAAAAGGAAAGGCTCATTATGGAAAAAAGCAAGGAGTTCGGTGATGTAACACACTTCATAAAAATCGATTGGAAAGAAGTGCAAAATTCGCTGAAAAACAATGATGTAGCAATAGAATTTTCAAATTTTACCGAAAACGATACTACAAGATACCTTGCACTAGTTCTTACAAAAAGTATGGAAGCGCCAGTATGCGTTCCGCTTTTTAATCAGTTTGAAATGCAAAAGTTGCAGCGAGGTATAGCACCCGCAAAAACAGAAACATCAACCGATGACGAAAACCGTGGCGCAACCACAGTCGCAGCAAAACGACAAGGCATATACGAATCCACAGGACTATACAACCTGCTATGGAAACCGTTGGAGAAATATTTCCCCGAAAATCCACGTATTTATTTTGCACCATCGGGAATGTTGCACCAGATTGCCGTTGAGTATGCACCAATTAGCAAGGAACAAACCATTTCGGATAAATACGAGATTTACCGTGTGTCGTCAACCCGTTTCCTAGCAATGGACTATATGCCAAAACCAATGAAAAATTCGGTATTGTATGGAGGTATATATTACGATAGCGATACGACTACTATGAAACAGGAAAGCGACAGGTATTCAACGCGTAGTGCAACATACTCCTCGTTTGCCGACTTCAACCGCAACGAGGACCGTGGAAGCCTCAATTACCTGCCAGGCACAAAAACCGAGGTCGAAAATATTGAAGGCAAGATGAAGAAAAAGAAAGTTACAACAAGTCTATACGAAGGTTCACAGGCAAACGAGGAATCGTTCAAGGCATTGTCGGGTAGCGACATTTCGGTTTTGCATATTGCAACCCACGGATTTTTCCTGCCAACTGATGAAAAACTTTTTGGTGACCAGTCGCTTGTGCAGTCTGGACTTTTGCTGTCGGGAGCAAACTATGCATGGCAAAACCAACAAATCCCCGAAGGAATTGAGGACGGCATACTTACCGCTAAGGAAATCAGCTTTATGGACTTGCGCAAGACTGACCTGGTGGTACTTTCGGCTTGCCAGACCGCACTTGGCGAAATTACAGGTGAAGGCGTTTTCGGTTTGCAACGTGGATTCAAGAAGGCAGGTGTCCGCACCATTATTATGAGCCTATGGCCTGTGGATGACAATGCGACACTGCTTATGATGACCGAGTTCTACACAAACATTACAAAGGGAATGTCGAAACGAGAAGCCTTTCTTGCTGCACAAAACAAGGTAAAGACAACTCCTGGTTTTGAGAATCCGAGATATTGGGCTGCGTTTATAATGCTGGATGGAAACGAAAATTGATTTACGATTTACGATTTACGAATGACGATTTTGGATTTACGGATGTAGGCTCACAATGCATTGCGTGCAATCAAATGTACTGACGCAAGACTTTGCGTCTCAACATAAATTAGAAACCTATAAACGACAAAAACTACATCTATTTACGATTTGCGAATAGGAAGAAATTAACATTGATTCTGTAACTTATTGTAATCCAGCAAATAAAAAATCTGCAAAATCGTTCAAAAAAATTTGTCAGTATTGATTTTATGTGTACTTTTGCAGTCCAAAATTTTAAGAAACATAATTTAAAAATTAAAAAGATAACGAAATGATTATTGTACCTGTAAAAGAAGGCGAAAACATCGATAGAGCCTTGAAGAAATTCAAAAGGAAATTTGAAAAGACTGGCGTAGTAAAGGAATTAAGAGCTCGTCAGCAGTTTGACAAGCAGTCTGTTATTAAGCGTCAGCAGAAGCTCCATGCAATTTACGTACAGAAATTGCAGAGCATGCAGGAAAATAATTAAAAATATTTTTGTTTTCATTTTTATTTCTTAAATTTGCTTCTCCGTTGGAAAAGGAGATGGCGAATGGAAATAAAGATGTTCACGGAATATTTGAGGCTCGAACGTAGAAGTTCCGAGCACACGGTAAAATCTTACGAAACTGATTTGCTTCAGTTTCGTGATTTTATTTGTGGTAACTCAAAACCAACATCTTGCACTGAATATTTCACCGACAGGAATGTGAGGATGTGGATGATGAACCTGAAAGAAAGTGGTTTGTCATCACGTAGTATCAATCGAAAGCTGTCGAGCCTGAAAGCATATGCAACTTATTTGAAAAAGGTCGGCAAGATGGACAAAAATCCGTTGGCAAAGATTTCAAGCCAGAAAATTAGCAAGCGGTTGCCGGAGTTCGTTGCCGAAAACGACATGGACAAGATGACGACCGATGACTTTTATCCCGAAGGTTTTGCTGGCAAGCGCGACGAGTTCATGGTGGAACTTTTCTATGCCACAGGAATGCGTCTGTCGGAACTAATCAACCTTAAGCATCTCGACTTTATGCCGGCAGAACGGCAGGTGAAAGTTTTTGGTAAAAGAAGCAAGGAAAGAATCTGCCCGTTGAACGACTATATTATTAATAGGTATAACGAGTATCTTGAGTTGAAAAAGCAACAGGGTTTTGATGTCAGTTCGCAGGCATGGCTTCTTGTGACCGATAAGGGTGAAAAGTTGTATGCGAAGTTTGTCTATCGGAAAGTGGAACAGTATCTGGGGCAGGTGACAACCATCGACAAGAAAAGTCCGCATGTGCTTCGTCACACCTTCGCCACTCAGATGCTAAACAATGGGGCAGACCTTAATGCAATAAAGGAGTTGCTCGGGCACGCAAGTCTGTCGGCAACGCAAGTATATACGCACAATACATTCGAGAAATTAAAAACAGTTTATAAACAAGCTCATCCACGAGCATAAAAATGAAAGGGAAAAGAAATGAACGTAAAAGTACAGTCGGTTCAGTTTGACGCTGACCAGAAATTATTGGATTATGTTGATAAAAAAGTTGGTAAATTGTCGCAGATGGCTGACAATATTTTGAGCGCAGAAGTTATTTTACGCCTCGATAAGTCGGAAACTAACGAAAATAAGATAGCAGAAGTCAGCCTTGAAGTGCCAAAATTGACAGGTTTGTTCGCAAAGCGTCAGTGCAAAACTTTTGAGGAAGCCGTTGATTTATCGGTAGATGCGCTGAAAAAACAGCTTGTAAAAGCCAAAGAAAAACAACGTGATTAAAAAAAGTAAAAAAAATTTTGCCAGTAAAAAATAATCATCTATATTTGCAGTCCCTTTCGAAGGGGGAAAGACGATCTTTAAAAGTGTTGATGATTATTTTTTAGCCGATGTAGCTCAGCTGGTAGAGCAGCTGATTTGTAATCAGCCGGTCGGCGGTTCGAATCCGTTCATCGGCTCAAAAAATGGTCTGGGGAGATACCAAAGTGGCCAACTGGAGCAGACTGTAAATCTGTTGTCGTAAGACTTCGGAGGTTCGAATCCTTCTCTCCCCACTACAGGGAAGAAGCGCGGGAATAGCTCAGTTGGTAGAGCATCAGCCTTCCAAGCTGAGGGTCGCGAGTTCGAGTCTCGTTTCCCGCTCGTAAAGCCAATGTAGCTCAGGGGTAGAGCACTTCCTTGGTAAGGAAGAGGTCATGGGTTCAATTCCCATCATTGGCTCTTTTTTTGTGTATATATTAATAGGTAAAGGAAATAATTTAAGTATTGATCATTAAATAAATTTGAAGTCATGGCTAAAGAGAAATTTGAAAGGACGAAACCGCACGTTAACATTGGTACCATTGGACACGTTGACCACGGTAAGACCACATTAACATCTGCTATCACTAAGGTGTTGGCAAAGAAAGGCTTGTCGGAAGTAAAGGATTTTGACGCAATCGACAACGCTCCAGAAGAAAAGGAAAGAGGTATAACCATCAACACTGCACACGTTGAATACCAGACCGAAACCCGCCACTATGCACACGTTGACTGTCCAGGTCACGCCGACTATGTAAAGAACATGGTTACTGGTGCTGCTCAGATGGACGGTGCTATCTTGGTAGTTGCTGCAACTGACGGTCCTATGCCACAGACAAACGAACACGTACTTCTTGCAAAGCAGGTTAACGTACCTAAGATGGTTGTTTTCCTCAATAAGTGCGATATGGTTGACGATCCAGAATTGCTTGACCTCGTAGAAATGGAAGTTCGTGACCTTCTTACTAAGTATGATTTCGACGGTGACAACACTCCTGTTATCCGTGGTTCTGCACTTGGTGCATTGAACGGTGAACCTCAGTGGGAAGCTAAGGTTGAAGAACTTATGAATGCTGTTGACACATGGATTCCATTGCCAAAGCGTGAAAACGAAAAGCCATTCTTGATGCCTGTTGAAGACGTATTCTCGATCACTGGTCGTGGTACTGTTGCAACTGGTCGTATCGAAACTGGTGTTATCCACGTTGGTGATAAGGTTCAGATCGTTGGTTTGAGCGACGAATTCAAGGACACAACCGTTACCGGTGTTGAAATGTTCCGTAAGCTCCTCGACGAAGGTGAAGCTGGTGACAACGTAGGTTTGTTGCTCCGCGGTATCGATAAGGACGAAGTTAAGAGAGGTGAAGTTATCGCTGCTCCTGGTTCAATCCATCCGCACACTCACTTCAAGGCTGAAGTTTACGTTTTGACAAAGGAAGAAGGTGGACGTCACACTCCATTCCAGAACCACTACCGTCCTCAGTTCTTCTTGAGAACTTTGGATATTACTGGCGAAATCGCTCTTCCAGAAGGAACCGAAATGGTAATGCCTGGTGATAATGTAACAATCGATGTAACATTGATCTACCCGGTAGCATTGAACGTTGGTCTCCGTTTCGCTATCCGCGAAGGTGGTAGAACAGTTGGTGCTGGTCAGATTACCGAAATCGTTGAATAATTAATGATTTACATAAAGTGATGGGAGTTTCTCCCGTCACTTTGTAATACGGGTGTAGCTCAGTTGGTAGAGCACTAGTCTCCAAAACTAGGTGTCGGGAGTTCGAGCCTCTCTACCCGTGCAAAAAAGTAGAAATACACGCTATAATGAAGAAGATAAAAGCATATTTCGCCAACGTATACGATGAGTTGGTAAGGAAAGTTACCTGGCCGAAGTGGTCAGAACTTCAAAGTAGTGCAATAGTGGTAATGGTTGCTTCCTTAATATTTGCCCTCGTAATCTTTGTGATGGACTTTGCTTTCAAAGGTCTGTTGGAATGGGTTTACGGGTTATTTTATTAAACCATTTTTTTTAGTTTGGAGTTATGACAGAAGTTTCTAAGAAATGGTATGTGGTACGCGCATTGAGCGGTAAGGAGAAAAAGGTAAAGGAATATCTCGAAAGCGAAATCCAGCACCGTAATCTTACCGAACAAGTTCCGCAGGTACTAATTCCAACTGAAAAAGTTTATCAAGTTAGAAACGGAAAGCCGGTTCACAAGGAAAGAAATTTCTTCCCGGGTTATATTCTTATTTATGCCGCCCTCGATGGTGAGGTCGAGCATGTGATAAAGAACGTGTCTGGTGTGATAGGTTTTCTTGGAACCAAGGATGGAAAGGCTGTGCCTTTAAGAAACGACGAGGCAGCAAGGATTCTTGGCAAGGTTGACGAATTGTCGGAAAACGCCGACGAGGTCAGCGTGCCATTCTTTGTTGGCGAGGCTGTAAAGGTTACCGACGGACCGTTCAACGGTTTCAGTGGTGTTATTGAAGAAGTGTATGATGAGAGGAAGAAATTGAAGGTTATGGTAACCATCTTTGGTAGGAAGACCCCAATTGAACTTCGATTCATGCAAGTCGAAAAAGAGTAATCTAAAGTAATAACGGAAAAGTTATGGCAAAACAGATTGGCGGTTTTATTAAACTGCAAATTAAAGGTGGGGCTGCAAATCCCGCTCCTCCGGTAGGTCCAGCTTTGGGTTCGAAGGGTTTGAACATCATGGAGTTCTGCAAGCAATTCAATGGCAGAACCCAGACTCCGCAGACAGCAGGCAAGGTATTGCCAGTTGTCATCACTTATTATAGTGACAAGTCCTTCGACTTCGTAGTAAAGACTCCTCCGGTTGCCGTACAGTTGATGGAAGTTGCAAAGGTTAAGAAGGGTTCTTCAGAACCTAACCGTTCTAAGGTCGGCTCAATCACCTGGGATCAGGTGAAGACTATCGCCGAAGGCAAGATGGTTGACATGAACGCTTTCACAATCGACTCGGCAATGAGCATGGTTGCAGGAACCGCTAGAAGTATGGGAATCGCAGTTAAGGGCGACTCTCCAATTAAGAAATAATTTAAGTACTTTTTGAAATGACAAAAATTAGTAAGAAAAGAAAAGTTGCTTTGTCTAAAATAGAAAATGGCAAGAAGTACGATCTTCAGGAAGCTGCTAAATTGGTGAAGGAAATAACTTACACAAAGTTCGATGCATCTGTTGACTTGGATGTTCGCCTTGGTGTTGACCCTCGTAAGGCCAACCAGATGGTAAGGGGTATCACCACTTTGCCTCACGGAACTGGTAAGCAGGTTCGCGTGTTGGTATTGTGTACTCCCGACAAGGAACAGGAAGCCAAGAATGCAGGAGCCGACTATGTAGGTCTTGATGACTATATCGAGAAGATCCAAGGTGGTTGGACCGATGTTGACATCATCATCACCATGCCGATGGTAATGGCTAAGATAGGTAAGTTGGGTAGAATATTAGGTCCTAGAGGCTTGATGCCAAACCCAAAGACCGGAACCGTTACCATGGAAGTTGGCAAGGCAGTAGAGGATGTAAAGAAGGGTAAAATCGACTTCAAAGTTGACAAGTTTGGTATCATTCACGCTGGTATCGGTAAGGTTTCATTCGAAGCCAACAAGATAGCCGAGAACGCAAACGAATTGCTCCAGACTATCATTAAGCTGAAGCCGGCTGCTGCTAAGGGAACTTACGTAAAGAGCGTTTACCTTTCAAGCACAATGAGTCCTGGAATAGAAATCGATACAAAAACAATTAATTAGTAACACACGAGTATGAAACGAGAAGACAAGAATGCTCTTATCGAGAACCTGAAGTCAACAGTTGAGCAGTACAATCACTTCTATATTGCTGACATTTCGGGATTGAACGCTAAGCAGACATATACGCTTAGAAAGAAATGTTTCGAGAAAGACATTGAACTGATTGTTGTTAAGAATACCTTCTTTAGAAAAGCACTGGAACGTATCGGCAACGGTTACGAAGATTTGTATCCCGTATTGGTTGAAAATTCAGCAGTAATGTTCTGCAACACAGCTAATGTGCCTGCAAAACTTATAAAGGAATTGAACCAGAAGAGCGACAAGCCTCTTTTCAAGGGTGCATATGCCGAGGAATCGATTTATATCGGACAGTCCAATCTTGAGGCACTTGCTAGCCTTAAGTCTAAGGAAGAACTTATTGGTGATGTTATATTATTGTTGCAGTCGCCGATGAAGACCGTATTGGGACAACTAGAGTCAGGCAAGAATTTATTAGGAGGTTTAGTAAAAACCTTATCAGAGAGAGAATAAAAAATTAAAAAGTTAAAAAGTTTAAATTTAATAAAAATGGCAGATCTTAAGAAATTGGCAGAAGAATTAGTTAATCTTACTGTTAAAGACGTAAACGAATTGGCAAATATTTTGAAGGAAGAATACGGTATTGAACCAGCAGCTGCAGCAGCAGTAGTAGCAGCTCCAGCAGCAGGTGGCGCAGCAGAAGCAGCAGCAGAAAAGACCGAATTCGATGTTATCCTTAAGGCAGCTGGTCCAAAGAAATTGGACGTTGTAAAGGTTGTTAAGACTTTGACCGGCCTCGGATTGAAGGAAGCTAAGGAATTAGTTGACGCAGCTCCAAAACCAGTAAAAGAAGGTGTTGCTAAGGACGAAGCAGAATCTTTGAAGAAGCAGTTGGAAGAAGTTGGAGCAGAAGTTGAACTTAAATAAACGACTTTTGTTGCATAATTTATAGGTTTAGACCCCCGCGGGGGGTTTAAACCTTTGTTGGTTTAGGTTCATTTTTAAATATTTGCGACAATGGCTGTTAACACAAATCAAAGAATAAATTTTTCAACAACAAGAAATCAGTTGGAATATCCGGATTTCTTGGAAATTCAAATAAAATCGTTTAAAGATTTCGTTCAGCTCGATTCAACAGCTGAACAAAGAAAGTCGGAAGGTCTGTATCAGGTGTTTGCCGAAAACTTCCCGATAACCGATACCCGCAACAATTTTGAACTTCAGTTCATCGACTATACTCTTGATCCTCCAAGATATAGTATTGAACAATGTATCGACAGAGGTCTTACATACTGTGTTCCACTGAAGGCTAAATTAAGACTTACTTGCAGTGACGAAGAACATGAGGACTTCGAGGACTCGATTCAGGATGTATGGTTAGGAACTATCCCTTATATGACTCCAAGCGGAACATTCGTTATTAACGGAGCAGAAAGGGTAGTAGTTTCCCAGTTGCATAGGTCACCTGGTGTTTTCTTCAGCCAGTCAATGCATACCAACGGTACAAAATTGTATTCAGCAAGAGTTATCCCGTTCAAGGGTGCATGGATAGAATTTGCTACCGATATTAATACTGTGATGTATGCATACATCGACCGTAAGAAAAAATTGCCGGTAACAACATTGTTGAGGGCTATAGGTTTTGAAAACGACAAGGATATTCTTGAAATCTTTGATTTGGCAGACGAAATAAAGGTTTCAAAGACAGCATTGAAGAAGGTCGTTGGTCGCCGTCTGGCAGCAAGGGTGCTGAAGACTTGGATTGAGGACTTCGTTGACGAGGATACCGCAGAAGTGGTTTCTCTCGAAAGAAACGAGATTATCCTCGACCGCGAAACCGTAATTGAAAATGAACATATCGACATGATTGTTGAATCGGGAGTAAAGACAATTCTCTTGCACAAGGAGAACCAGAAGATTTCCGACCACGCAATCATATACAATACTTTGCAGAAGGATACATGTAACTCCGAAAAGGAAGCTGTATTCTATATTTATCGCCAGTTGAGAAACGCTGAGCCACCTGATGAGGCAACAGCTCGCGATGTCATCGACAAGTTGTTCTTCTCGGACAAGAGGTACGACCTCGGTGATGTTGGCCGTTATAGAATCAACCAGAAATTGGCTCTTGATGTTCCCGATACAACCCGCGTGTTGACAAAGGAAGACATCATCGCCATAATCAAATATTTGATTGAACTTATCAACTCTAAGGCCGATGTAGATGATATCGACCACTTGAGCAACCGTAGAGTAAGAACCGTTGGCGAGCAGTTGGCAAACCAGTTCAGCGTAGGTTTGGCTCGTATGGCTCGTACAATCAGGGAAAGAATGAATGTAAGGGACAATGAGGTATTCCACCCGATGGACCTTATCAACTCCAAGATTTTGTCATCTGTTATAAATTCATTCTTCGGAACAAACCAGTTGTCGCAGTTTATGGACCAGATAAACCCATTGGCAGAAATGACACATAAGAGACGTCTTTCGGCTTTGGGTCCTGGCGGTCTGTCGCGTGAAAGAGCTGGTTTCGAAGTTCGTGACGTTCACTACACACATTATGGTCGTCTTTGCCCGATTGAAACCCCAGAAGGTCCAAATATCGGTCTTATCTCTTCGCTTTGCGTTTACGCTAAGATCAACAACCTCGGTTTCATCGAGACACCATATAGAAAGGTATCTGACAATGCTGTAAGTTTCAACGATATAGTATATTTGAGTGCAGAACAGGAAACTGGTCTTGTTGTGGCTCAGGCAAATGCAGAAGTTGACGATAACGGCAAATTCCAAAACAATAGGGTTAAGGCAAGAAAGGAAGGCGACTATGTAGTTGTTTCTCCTGAAGAAGTTCAGTTGATGGACGTTGCTCCAAACCAGATTTCTTCTATTGCCGCATCCTTGATTCCGTTCTTGGAGCACGATGATGCTAACCGTGCGTTGATGGGTTCGAACATGATGCGTCAGGCAGTTCCACTGCTTCGTCCAGAAGCTCCTATCGTTGGTACTGGTATCGAACACATGGTTGCTCAGGATTCTAGAATTCTTCTCGTTGCCGAAGGCAATGGCGTTGTTGAATACGTTGATGCAGAAAAGATAATAATAAAGTACGACAGGACAGACGAAGAAAGATTCGTTAGCTTCGTTGGTGATTCTGTCGAATACAAGATACCGAAGTTCAGGAAGACAAACCAGAACACATGTATCAATCTTCGTCCGGTTGTTAGCAAGGGACAGAAGGTTACAAAGGGAATGATTCTTACCGAAGGTTACGGAACTCAGGGCGGTGACTTGGCTCTCGGTAGAAACCTGAAGGTTGCCTTCATGCCTTGGAAGGGTTACAACTACGAGGATGCTATCGTTCTTAACGAAAGAGTCGTTCGCGAAGATTATTTCACCTCAATCCACATCACCGACTATCAGCTTGATGTTCGTGAAACAAAGCGTGGTCTTGAGGAACTTACATCCGATATTCCAAATGTCAGCGAGGCTGCAACCAAGGACCTTGACGAAAACGGTATTATCCGCATCGGTGCAAGGGTAAAGCCGGGTGACATAATGATTGGTAAGATTACTCCTAAGGGCGAAAGCGATCCTTCACCAGAAGAAAAACTTCTCCGTGCAATATTCGGTGAAAAGGCTGGTGATGTAAAGGATGCTTCCCTGAAGGCTTCTCCTTCTACAAGCGGTGTTGTTATTGACAAGAAACTCTATTCGAGACTTATCAAGGACAGAAAGACCAAGACTCAGGACAAGATGTTGGTTGAAGCTATCGAAGAAGTAGAAAGAAAGGAACTCAACAAGTTGAAAGACATCCTCGTTGACAAGTTGTTTGCAATTGTTAATGGCAAAACTTCGCAAGGTGTAAAGGATAATCTTGACCAGGTTGTTATCCAGAAGGGTGTAAAATATACACAGAAGCTCCTGCAGGGAATCGATTTCATCAATGTTAATCCGAACAAGTGGACGACAGATAAGTCACGCAACGACCAGATAGCTAAGATTTTGTTCAACTACATGGTTGAATACAAGAAGATTACTGGTAAGTACAGACGTGAGAAACTTGATATTACAATAGGTGACGAACTTCCATCGGGCATCATGCAGATGGCAAAGGTTTACCTCGCAAGCAAGCGTGTAATCAGGGTGGGTGATAAGCTCGCAGGTCGTCATGGTAACAAGGGTATTCTTGCACGTATTGTCCGTCAGGAAGATATGCCTTTCCTCGACGATGGTACTCCAGTTGACATTGTACTTAACCCGTTGGGCGTGCCTTCGCGTATGAACCTTGGACAGATTTACGAAACTGTTCTCGGTTGGGCAGGTCGTGTTCTCGGATGCAAGTTTGCAACTCCTATCTTCGATGGTGCAAGCCTCGAACAGATTTGCGAATACACCGACAAGGCAGGTGTTCCTCGTTATGGAAAGACTTGGTTGTACGATGGTGGCACTGGTCGCAAGTTCGACCAGCCGGCAACAGTAGGTGTAATCTACATGCTGAAACTCGGTCACATGGTCGAGGACAAGATGCATGCTCGTTCAATTGGTCCATACTCACTTATTACGCAACAGCCATTGGGCGGTAAGGCTCAGTTCGGTGGTCAGCGTTTCGGTGAAATGGAAGTCTGGGCACTCGAGGCTTTCGGTGCAGCAAATGTATTGCAGGAAATCCTTACCGTTAAGTCTGATGATGTTGTTGGTCGTGCAAAGACCTACGAAAGCATCGTTAAGGGCGAACAGATGCCTGTACCGGGAATTCCCGAATCATTGAATGTGTTGTTGCATGAATTGAGAGGTTTGTGCTTGAAAATTAATCTTGAATAATTGATAAAAATCTGGTAAAATGGCTTTTAGAAAAGATACAAAAGTTAAGACCAACTTTACAAAGATAACCGTAAGCCTTGCTTCTCCCGAAGAGATTCAGGACTTGTCGAGCGGCGAAGTTACAAAACCCGAAACCATTAACTATAGGACATATAAGCCAGAAAGAGATGGTTTGTTCTGCGAAAGAATATTCGGTCCGTGCAAGGATTACGAGTGCCATTGCGGTAAATACAAGAGAATAAGATATAAAGGTATCGTATGCGATAGATGCGGTGTCGAGGTAACAGAAAAGAAGGTTCGTAGGGAAAGAATGGGTCACATTAAGCTCGAAGTGCCAGTTGCTCATATCTGGTATTTCAAGACTCTTCCTAACAAGATAGGTTATCTTCTAGGTTTGCCATCAAAGAAGCTTGACGCTGTAATATACTACGAAAGGTACATTGTACTTCAGCCAGGTCCAAAGGCAGAAGAAGGTGTTGCTGAACTAGACCTTCTCACCGAAGAAGAATATGTACAGATTCTAGATTCTCTTCCACGTGAAAACCAGATGCTTGAAGATACTGATCCTAACAAGTTCGTTGCAAAGATGGGTGCCGAGGCTATTCTCGAACTCTTGAGAAAGATTGACCTTGACAAGCTGTCATACGAACTTCGCGATAGAGCTGGTAAGGAAACTTCACAGCAGAGAAAGGCAGAAGCTTTGAAGAGACTTAATGTTGTTGAAGCTTTCAGAATGTCGAAGGACATCAACAAGCCCGAATGGATGATTGTCCAGGTTGTTCCTGTTATTCCTCCAGAGCTTCGTCCTTTGGTTCCACTGGATGGTGGCCGTTTCGCTACATCCGACCTCAACGACCTCTATCGTAGGGTTATCATTAGAAACAACCGTCTGAGAAGACTTCTTGAAATAAAGGCTCCAGAAGTAATCCTACGCAACGAAAAGCGTATGCTTCAGGAAGCTGTGGATTCATTGTTTGACAACTCAAGAAAGTCGAGCGCTGTAAAGACCGAAGCTAATAGACCTCTCAAGTCGTTGAGCGACAGTTTGAAGGGTAAGCAAGGTCGTTTCCGTCAGAACTTGCTCGGTAAGCGTGTCGACTTCTCGGCTCGTTCGGTTATCGTTGTAGGTCCTGAACTTCACATGCACGAGTGCGGTCTTCCAAAGGATATGGCTGCTGAATTGTACAAACCGTTCGTTATCCGTAAGTTGATGGAACGCGGTATTGTAAAGACTGTTAAGTCGGCAAAGAAAATCGTTGAACGCAAGGATCCGGTTGTATGGGACATCCTCGAAAATGTAATGAAGGGACACCCGATTCTGCTCAACCGTGCTCCTACGCTTCACCGTCTTGGTATTCAGGCATTCCAGCCGAAACTTATCGAAGGTAAGGCAATCCAACTTCACCCACTTGTATGTACGGCATTCAACGCTGACTTCGATGGTGACCAGATGGCTGTTCACTTGCCGTTGGGCAATGCTGCCGTTATGGAAGCTCAGATTCTTATGCTTGCTTCGCATAACATCCTTAACCCTGCAAATGGTGCGCCTATCACGGTTCCATCACAGGATATGGTTCTTGGTTTGTACTACATCACCAAGGAAAGAACTGGCGAACAGGGCGAAGGTCAGACATTCTACGGTCCGCAGGAAGTTATCATCGCTTACAACGAAGGTAAACTCGGTCTTCATGCAAAGATCAAGGTTAGACACCACGATGTTGACGAAAACGGCAACTTCATCGAACATATTATTGAAACCACTACAGGTCGTGTTTTGTTCAACCAGGTGGTTCCAAAGGAATACGGATATATCAACCAGCTCCTTACAAAGAAATCGTTGAGAGACATCATCGGTAACCTTATTAATAAGTGCGGAACTGCAACAACAGCTAAGTTCCTCGACGACATTAAGAACATGGGTTACTACAACGCTTTCATCGGCGGTTTGTCATTCAACCTCGACAATGTTATCGTTCCTGACGAAAAGGCTCAGCTTATTCAGGATGGTTATGATCAGGTTGACGAAATCATGTTCAACTTCAGCAACGGTTTCATTACCGATACCGAGCGTTACAATCAGGTTATCGATGTTTGGACCAATGTAAACGCCAAGTTGAGTATCGCCGTTATGAAGAAACTTTCAACCGATGACCAAGGTTTCAACTCAGTTTACATGATGCTTGACTCTGGTGCTCGTGGTTCTAAGGAACAGATTAGCCAGTTGTGCGGTATGAGAGGTCTTATGGCTAAGCCGCAGAAGTCTGGTACAGGCGCAAGC
This sequence comes from Bacteroidales bacterium, assembly GCA_017551515.1. Lineage (GTDB taxonomy): Bacteria > Bacteroidota > Bacteroidia > Bacteroidales > ML635J-15 > Bact-19. Next base: position 17,304 of record JAFZLK010000035.1, read on the forward strand.
GAAATCATTGAAAACCCAATTCTTGCTAACTTCAAGGAAGGACTTTCGATTCTCGAATACTTCATCTCCAGCCACGGTGCTCGTAAGGGTCTTGCCGATACCGCTCTTAAGACGGCTGATGCTGGTTACTTGACCCGTCGTCTTGTCGATGTGGCTCACGATGTAATCATCACCGAGGAAGACTGCGGTACATTGCGCGGACTTGAAGTTTCGGAACTCAGAAAGGACGATGGTGAACTTATCGAATCGTTGTACGATCGTATTCTTGGTAGAATCAGTGTTCACGATGTATTCCATCCACAGACCAATGAACTTATTGTTGCATCTGGTGAAGAAATCACAGAGGACATTGCTAAGACAATCGCCGATTCTCCAATAGAAAAGGTTGAAATCCGTTCGGTTCTCACCTGCGAATCGCACAGAGGCGTTTGTGCTAAGTGCTACGGTCGTAACCTTGCAACACACAGGATGGTTCAGAAGGGCGAGGCTGTTGGTGTTATCGCTGCTCAGTCAATCGGTGAACCAGGTACACAGCTTACTCTTCGTACATTCCACTCTGGTGGTATCGCCGGTAACATTGCTAGCGAATCTACAATTACCGCTAAGTACGATGGTATTCTCGAAATCGATGAACTCCGTACAGTTTCGCACGAAGAAGAAGGCGGTCCAGTTGACATCGTTGTTACCCGTATGGCCGAACTCAAGATTCTCGACCAGGGAACAAAGATTGCATTGGTTAACAAGTCGTTGCCTTACGGTTCAAGATTGTACTTCAAGAACGGTGATGTAGTTAAGAAGGGTGACAAGATTTGTGAATGGGACCAGTACAACATTGTAATCATTTCGGAATACACAGGTAAACTTATTTTCGAAGATGTTGTCGAAGGTGTCAACTTCAAGCAGGAAATTGCTCCGCAGACTGGATTTATCGAAAGAATAATTACCGAAACCAAGGATAAATCTAAGATTCCTGTTGCAAAGATTATCGACAAGAACAAGGAAGTCCTTGCAGTTTACAACTTGCCTGTAGGCGCTCGTCTGATGAAGAACGAAAAAGACCAGATTTTGGCAGGTGATATTCTCATTAAGATGCCGAAGGTTGTAGGTAAGGGTGGTGATATCACGGGTGGTTTGCCACGAGTAACTGAGTTGTTTGAAGCTCGTAACCCATCCAACCCTGCAGTAGTTTCCGAAATCGACGGTGTTGTACAATTTGGTAAGATCAAACGTGGTAACCGCGAAATCGAAATTACTCCTAAGGAAGGAAACTCAAAGAAATATTTGGTTCCATTGTCAAAGCAGATACTTGTTCAGCCTAACGACTACATCAAGGCTGGTACTCCGCTTATCGATGGTGCTATCACTCCGTCCGATATCCTTGCTATCAAGGGTCCGACCGCAGTTCAGGAATATCTTGTAAACGAAATTCAGGATGTTTACCGTCTGCAGGGTGTTAAGATTAACAACAAGCACTTCGAGGTAATCGTACGCCAGATGATGAGAAAGGTTGTAGTAGAAGATCCAGGTGATACTCAGTTCCTTGAAAAACAGGTGGTTGATAAGTGGGAATTCAGGCAGGAGAACGATTCTATCTTCGACAAGAAGGTAGTTGTTGATGCAGGTGATTCCGAGAATTTCACAGCAGGTCAGATTGTTTCGTACAGGAGACTTCGCGATGAAAACTCGATGCTGAAGCGTAAGGACAAGAAGTTGGTAGAGGCTCGTCCAGCAATTCCGGCAACATCAAGCCAGGTATTGCAGGGTATAACCAAGGCTGCATTGCAGACATCCAGCTTCATGTCGGCTGCTTCATTCCAGGAAACCACAAAGGTATTGAACGAGGCTGCAATCCGTGCTAAGGAAGATACACTCGAAGGTATGAAGGAAAACGTAATCGTTGGACATTTGATTCCTGCTGGAACAGGTCTTCGCGAATTCCAGAGCTTGCGCGTGTGCAACAAGGCAGAGGTTGCTCCTTATCTTGATACACTTGAACAGCAACCCGAAACAGAAATTTAATTGAATAATTATGGCAGAGAACAACAACCAGTTGAACATAGAATTGGACGAGCAGACGGGACAGGGAACATACGCAAACCTTGCAGTAATAAGTCACTCATCGTCTGAATTCATACTTGATTTTGTAAGGATTATGCCTGGCGTGCCTAAGTCAAAGGTGCAATCGAGGATAATCTTAACTCCAGAACATGCAAAGAGGCTTTTGTTCGCTTTGCAGGACAATATCCAGAAGTATGAATCCAATTTCGGACAGATTCAGGTTCAAACCTCTAAGATTCCGATGAATTTTGGAGGGAATACGGTAAAGGCTTAAATAAAAAAGGAGAGCAAATCACTCTCCTTTTTTATTTGTATTTTGTTCTTATTCCTATTTGGGCAGATTTATATAATTGTCTAACATTCATTTGTTGGTACTTTTTTTGTTTTCACTGCGAAGCCGTGGAATATTAAATTATTTTTGTCATTTGTATTTTCGCAAAGGTTAAGAAAATGAGAAAGATAATTGCTGTTTTGATATTTGTCGCAGCGTTCAGTTGCATAGGAATGACGGTGGCTATAAGCGAGGTTGAACGCTCGGGCTATATACCAACCGATGAACCTTGGTTCTGGAATATGGACATATCATGGGTTGATTCAGTAATGAGCCAAATGACTATTGACGAGAAGATTGCACAATTGATAATGATTCCAGTATATTCGAACAAATCTGCATCTTACAATTCCGAAACAGTTGCACTTGTGGAAAAATATCAGCTTGGCGGTGTAATTTTTATGCAGGGCGGTCCTGGCAGGCAGATAAACTTAGTAAATCGTTTGCAGAAGGTAAGTAAAGTTCCGCTGTTGGTTGGTATGGATGCGGAATGGTCGCTTAGTATGCGTCTCGATAGTGTGGTGTTGTATCCTCGTCAGATGCTTGTGGGAGCAATTGCCAATAATGCTTTGGTGTACGACATGGGAGCTGAATATGCGCGACAGCTCAAGCGAGTCGGCGTAAATGTGAACTTTGCTCCTGTATTGGATGTAAATGTAAATCCTGCAAATCCAGTCATAAATGACCGTTCCTTTGGCGAAAACAAGCGCAATGTCGCCGAAAAGGGCTGGATGTATGCCAAGGGAATGCAGGATAACGGCGTGCTGGCTGTCGGTAAGCATTTTCCCGGTCATGGTGATACCAATGTGGATTCGCACAAGGCTATGCCAATAGTATTGCACGACCGCGATAGATTAGATTCCATAGAGTTGTATCCTTTCCGCTATTTGTCAGCGAAAGGCGTAGGAGGAATGATGGTTTCTCACCTTTTCGTTCCAACTATAGATTCTACCGAAAATCTACCAGCATCGCTTTCTGCAAAGGCTATAAAGAAGGTATTGCGCAAAGATGTGAATTTCAATGGGATAGTCTTTACGGATGCTATGAATATGGGAGGAATCACAACCAACTACAAAGGCAACGAAGCCGATGTCATGGCTTTGCTCGCAGGTAACGACATGATTATGTTTCCGACCGACGTTAAGGATGTGATAGAAAAATTGAAATCAGCCATAGATGAAGGGAAAATCTCCGAAAAGGATATAGATGAGGCTTGCAATCGCGTATTGCTTACAAAGTTGCGTCTTGGTCTAAACAAGGGTTACGAACCTATTTCTACAAAAAATGTTTATGCCGACCTCAACGATGTGCAAGCTCGATTGATGCAGCAGCACCTGATAGAAAATGCCTTAACTCTTGCTGTGAATAGGGATTCTATAGTGCCGATAATGAAGCTTGATTCGGTAAAAATAGCATCGGTGTCGTTTGAAAGCACTGAAGAAACATATTTCCAGAAAAGATTGCGTTATTATGCCGATGTCAAGAATTTTGTGTATTCCAAGGACTTTAAAGGCTTGTCGGCTGAGCAACGCAAGAAAAAACTTGCTTCGTACGATGTTGTAATTGTAAGCGTACACGGACAGAATCAGCGTTCTGTTGCAAAGAAGTTTGGAATTTCGCAGGCAACAATCGATGGAGCAAACGAAATCCTTGCAAATTGTAAGAATGTGGTGTTTGACCTGTTTGCAAATCCTTATGGACTTGCCTATTTCAGCAAAATTGACAGAGCAAAGTCGGTAATAGTATCTTACAACGATTGGGAAATAACAAACGATTTTTCTGCTCAGCTTGTTTTTGGCGGTATTCCTGCCTGTGGAGTACTACCCGTTTCAGCTACCGAAAATCTAAAGGAAGGCATGGGAGAGAAAACCCAGAAAATACGATTGAAATATTCGAAAATTCCTGAAGATGCGGGAGTTAAGTCAGAGGTAATCCACAAGGTCGATTCTATTTTCAAGAGCGGTATTCATACCAAAGCATATCCGGGAGGACAGGTGGTACTTGTACGAAATGGCATCGTAATTTATCATAAATCAATGGGATACCATACTTACGATGAAGAGGAAAAAGTTGATGACTTTGATGTTTATGACCTTGCTTCGCTTACAAAGGTTATTGCCACAACTTCCGACATAATAATACTCTACGATGAGGGTAAATTCACTATAAAGGACAATGTTGCTGACTATTACGACTTGTGGAAAAATTCAAATAAATCACATATTACTTTTGAGCAGTTGCTTACGCATAGGGCAGGGCTAAGGTCGTGGATTCCGTTCTACAAGAAGACTATGGACGAGGAAATGTATCCTAAGATTTACAGCGATACCAAGTCCGATAAGTTTTCAATTCAGGTTGCAGACGATCTGTACATGGCAAAGTCGTACAAGGACGAAATGTTCAGGCTAATCAAGGAATCTGGGCTCGAAAACAAGGGAAAATATGTGTACTCCGATTTGGGTTTCATTGTTATGCCGTATGTGATAATGCACATGACAGGCGAAGATTATGTAGAATATACATATAGGAAGGTTTTTGCCCCATTGGGAGCATATTCGTTGTGTTTCAATCCTTTGGATAGATATAAGTTGGAACAGATTATACCTACCGAGAACGACACCTATTTCCGTAAGCAGCAACTTCATGGTCATGTACACGATCAAGCAGCGGCAATGCTTGGCGGAGTTTCTGGTCATGCAGGACTTTTTGGCAATGCCAACGACCTTGCAAAGATTATGGAAATATATCTTGAAAATGGTGAATATGGTGGAGTTAGGTATTTTTCAGATACCGCTGTTCAGCGTTTTACCGGGTATCACTACGAACCTACTTTCTGTCGCAGAGCATTGTGTTGGGACAAGCCAGTTCCCGACCGATCGAAGGGTACAGGAAGTAAGAGTTCATCTGACAGATCTTTCGGACATACAGGCTACACAGGTACAATGGTTTGGGCAGATCCAGAATACAATATGGCGGTAGTTGTCCTCACAAACCGTGTTTACACCGATTCTGAAAACGGAAAACTCATGAAACAGAATATCCGTACCAACATTGAGGAGGCATTGTACAATGCCATATACGATAAATGACAATGAAAAAATTGTTACTGACCATATTGCTTTGTTTGTTCGTTTGGGGGCTTAAGGCTCAGTATCTTGAAACCGAACCGCCACCGACACCTGTGCAGCGCATTTTCTATGGTGGCGACCTCGACATGGCTTTTGGTACGGTAACGCAGATATCACTTAGCCCACAGGTTGGCTATAGGATAACAAACAGATTCTCGGCAGGATTGGGGATTGATTATATGTTTGTGTATTCAGAGTTTTATAACTTCAAGGGTAGTATTTTCGGTGGCAATGTATTTGCAAGTTTCACGGTAATAAAAAGCATTGGCGACCTTATTCCATTTTTTGGAACAGATATGGGGATACTGATATACGGACAGTTTTCATACACCAATATGGGCAAGTTTTATACTGCACTTTCGGGCGAAGAACCAATGTGGATTGCTTCTCCGATGCTCGGATTAGGCTTTCAGGTGCCGATAGGGCAAAGATCGTATATGTTGTTGACTGTAATGTATAACTTCGACGAATCGCTTTATTCGCTGTACTCCAATCCTGTGGTAAAAATTAGCTATCAGTTTTAAAAAAGCTTGATTTTTGAATCTTTGAATCTTTGAGTCACTGAATCCTCAAATCCTTAGAACAGGTATCCCATCTTCACATAGAAATTCATCATCTTGCCGTTGTCCTGCTTGTTCAAGGCGGTAGCCCAATCGACTGAGAGAATGAAGTTTTCGTTCATGGCGATTTTCAGTCCGACACCAGCGGCAGAGTGAGGCATATAGGTTTCTTTGGTTGAGAGGTTAAAGTAGTCCTCGTACTTGTCTGTGCGTCCAGTTGCTGCGTTGTTAGCAGTAATGGCTGTCCTTACTTCGGTTTCATCAAGTTTGTAGGGTTGGGTAACAACGCCTAAGTCGAAAAATGGATTCAATCCGATGTAGAAATGCTGCTTTCCAATGTCGAAGGTTACAATTTTCGTCCTAAGTTCGACATTTGCGTATGCAAAACCGTTCGCTAGAATTCTGTTTCGCATAATTCCGCGCAATGAATTTCCACCGCCTAGACCTTCGTACAATACACGCTGTATGAAAAGCGTGTTGAGGTAGGTATTCATGTAGAACGGTGACTCGCCAGCAATTGTATTTTGTGTTCCAATTCGGTATGCAAATGTAACCCTATCCTTGTATATGGGCACATAATGCCTGAATGTGAAGTTGAATTTGAGATGATTGTATTCGGTTTGGTTGCCGAATGCTGCCGAGTAGGTAAAGAAAGCATCTGCATATATTCCGCGCGATGGATTAGAGCGCTTGTCGCGGCTGTCGAAGGTTATGCCGCCACGAATGTATGGATGCCAACCGCCATTGGCTTCGTCTGGTTTTATTATGCCCCAACTTCTGTACAGTTCATAAAGTCCCTGCACAGATGGGTCAAGATATTTTCTGTCGGTAGGTTGGCGTTTGCCGTTGAGCATGTCGATGTCGCATTCATCAATCATATATCCGAGTACGCCCAGACCTGCATTCCATTTCCAGTCACCAGAGATAGTTCCTTCTATGTCGGCTGCTACGCGCACAAGGTCGCGCTTGTACTTGTAGAATGCACGCGAAAGGTATTCGCTCGAATCCTTCTTAGCATTGTGCCAGCCCATGTGGTAAAGCGTCGGGTATCCGTTGTAGCCGTAGAAGTCGCACATTGCATCTGGTAAATACGAAACGTCTATCGTAAGACGATGGTCGGGAATCAAATACTTCGAATCATAGAAGAAACGGAAAAGGCCATACCTTTTTGTAGTGTATGCCGCCTCAACATAGAACGAATGTATGTATTCGGGATATTGGCTTCCGTCACCGTAGTAATATATGTTCGACAATGCTCCGAACTGGAATCCGAGGTCGGCATCGTAGGCGACACTTGGCAGTATTCCGAAGTTCCATCCAGTCTTGACTTTTGATGTGTCTTTTGCTTCCGTTGTTGCCATTGCATTGCCTGCAATAGCAACAATAATGGCAAGGATTAAGATTTTTCTCATATATTTAGTTTTTGATTTCTAGAATAATTTCAGCATATATGCTATTGCCACGCCCATGTAGGTTCCAATTGCGTAGCCGATAAGTCCGATTACGATACCGCTGATTAGCACTTTCTTGTTGCCCATTGCACCGACTACAGGCGGAATGAACGGCGGCGAGCAGAACAGACCGACTTGGGCTACAGTGTATAGGTCTCCGCTTATTTTTGCAAAACGGCAGAAGATGATGTGGATAATTACCGACACCAGCATTATGTACAGGACAAACAATCCGAGCGAAATTGCCGACATATCAATGCTGTATGGATTGAACTGTGATGCAACCGCTATGCTGAATATCAGTATGAATATCATGCCGAGTTCGAAGGTCTTTGGCAATTCGCGGATTTTCTTCGAGAACGATGCTATTATAGACAGCGTGGTTATTGTAAGAATGATTACAAGTTCGTTGAGTTTGCCTGTACCTGTTTCTTGGTCACCGACAACGCCCAAATTGTAAAGCAAAAGCGATAATCCTGCGCCTATTGCAAGGAATACAATCGACAATAGCAGTCCGAGCATTGTTTTTGGGAATATTTTCTTGTTGAGCATTCTGCCGTAGTTCTCGATGCCGTGTTCTTCCATATTTTTGCTACCGGTGTGTGATACCATTGATGTTTCATCGGGGAATGGCAGGATTTTTCTGAAAAGCCTATATCCGCCACCAGTGATGAACATTATCAGCGGGAAAGTAATAAGCATCTGGAATGTTAGCACGAGGGTGATTGTTGTGGGGTCAACACCAAGAGCGGCACCCAGAGCGTTGAAGTTCATTGTTCCGCCGGTGTAAATTCCCGTCATCATTGCCGACACATTTTCGATGTCGTTTACGCCGGTGTTGCGGAAAATGAAAAATCCGGAAATTACTGCGACTGTGATTGCTACGATTCCGCCCACAAGTGCAAGAATTGTTTTTGGCAGGGTGCGCGTCCACAGTTTGAAGTCGCAGTTGAAAAGCATAAGCGGAATGGCAAGAGGAACGGAAATGTTCATTATCAGTTTCTGTATGCTTTCGAATGTTGCAGCATCGGCTGTGCCAGGTTCAAAAGTTACGAATCCCGTCAGGCTCATTATTATGCCTACGGCGTATGCAAGTATAACAGTACCAATCTTTTGCAATATCTTCCATTTGTGGAATGCCGAAACAATTATTATTGGGAACAGCAGGTATATTGCGATTGCAAATGTTATTCTCATAAGCGAATATTTTATTGTTTGACAGGCAAAGGTAGTGGTTCTGATTGGAATAGAAACGGGGCGGTTGAAGGTTTAATTAAACTGGGGTTGTTAATATAGGTAGGGCGGGGCGGATGGAATCCGCCGTGAAGAGACGGAACATTGGTCTGTGGGTATATAAAATGTAGAGGCAGATTTGAAACCCGCCCCTACGCATATTATTCCACAAACATTACATTTATTCCTTAATGAATTTTCGTTGGCAAACCGATGCCGTGTCTGTTCCGTATATCCTTACAAAATACACACCTGTCGTCAATCCTTCTACATCGCAAACCGCATTGTCTGCGTTTACCTCTGTGCGATAAACGACCTGCCCCAAGGTGTTTACAATCTCAATTTCGGAAATGGTTTCCGATGATGTGATGTTTAGGATGTCGGTTGCAGGATTCGGGAAGAGGGAGATATTAAGCGCTGCGCTTTCCTCGATGCCAGTTGCAGGGATGAATGAAGCAACGTAAGTTGCATCACCAGTTACCGTGATGGTACGCGGGTTGTCGGTATTGCCGTCTGACCACTGTGCGAACTGATAACCGCTGAGTGCAGTTGCAGAAATCTGCCTTTCAGTGCCATAGTCGAAGGTTCCGCCGCCAGTTACAGTACCCATAGTTTCGTCTGCAGATTCAACTGTAATTGTGTACTGGTCGGGTGCAAATTGGGCAGTGTAGGTTACATCGCCAGTTACTGTGATGTTGCGTGGATTGTCGGTGTTGCCGTCGTTCCATTGTACGAAATGATAGTGCTCGTTTGCAGTTGCCGAAATCTGTATCTCTGTTCCATAGTCATATTCTCCGCTTTCGCTAACAGTTCCCATTGAAACATCTGCCGATTCAACCGTAATGGTGTGCTGGTCAATTGCGAATGTTGCAGTGAATGTTGAATCCGAGGTTACCGTTATTGTGCGCGGATTGTCGGTGTTTTCATCGTTCCACTGAACAAAGTGATAGTGTTCGGCTGCATTTGCCGAAATTTCCACCTGCGAACCTTCAACATATACACCGCCTTCGCTTACTGTTCCCATAGTTTCATCAGCTGAAAGTACTGTTATTGTGTACATTACGCCAAAGGTTGCAGTGTAGGTTGCATCGCCAGTTACCGTGATTGTGCGCGGATTGTCGGTATTGCCGTCGTTCCAAGCCACAAAGCCATAACCCTCGTTGGCACTGGCTGAAATTTCCACCTGCGAACCTTCAAGATATACACCGCCTTCGCTTACAGTTCCCATAGTTTCATCGGCTGAAAGCACAATGATTGTGTACAATGTGCCGAAAGTAGCAGTGTATGTTGCATCCCTAGTTACGGTGATTGTGCGCGGATTATCGGTGTTGCCGTCATTCCAAGCCACAAAACTATAACCTTCGTTTGCGGTTGCCGAAATCTGAATTTCGGTGCCGTAGTCGTAGGTGCCGCCCTCGCTTACTGTACCCATAGTTTCATCGTTTGATTCGACCGTGATTGTGTGCTGGTCGATTGCGAAGGTTGCCGTGAATGTTGAATCGGATGTTATGGTTATTGTGCGCGGATTGTCGGTGTTGCCGTCGTTCCACTCTACAAAGTGGTAGTGTTCGGTTGCTGTTGCCGAAATCTGAATTTCAGTACCATAGTCGTATGTGTCGCTTTCGCTGACAGTTCCCATTGTTTCATCTGCCGATTCAACCGTGATTGTGTGCTGGTCGATTGCGAAGGTTGCCGTATAGGTTGCATCGCCTGTTACCGTTATTGTACGTGGATTGTCGGTGTTGCCATCGTTCCATTGTACGAAATGATAGTGCTCGGCTGCAGTTGCTGAAATTTCCACCTGCGAACCTTCGGCGTAGAAACCTCCGCCTGTTGCAGTACCCATATTTTCGTCGGCGGATGCAACAGTTATATTGTATGCTGACAAGAAATATGCAGTATATGTAACATCTTGGGTTACTGTTATGTTACGCGGATTGTCGGTGTTGCCATCGTTCCACTGTGCAAATATGTAGCCCTCGTTTGGCGCAGCCTCTATTGTGGCAGTACTTTCGACACAGTCTTGCTGTATTATGCTTGCCGTACCTTGCTGCGTATTGTCGCTTAATACTGTCAAATTATATTGCAGGCGTTCGCGTATATCGTTGAAATTGCTCCAAACAGAAGCAGCCCTATATGTCTCTGCCGAACCGCAAGGCACCCATAGTGTAGCTGTATATTCGTTAAATGCAGAGGTGCCAGCAGTAGGAGGTGTCATTCTATTTACATATATGTCTGTCAGGCCGCTGCAACCCACAAATGCATAATTTGGAATATTGGTTACATTTTCACCGATGTTCAAGGTTGACAAGGATGTGCAATTGTAGAAGACAGGATAACTGCTACTTCCCATAGTCGTGCAGTTGGTAGGATTGAAGTTTACTTCGGTAAGTCCGCTGCAATTGCGGAACGCATAATCGCCAATGTAAGTCACTGAATTAGGAATTGTCAAATCACCAGCCAGTCCGCTACAGTTACGAAATGCAGAAGCTCCAATGCTCGTTACCGAATTGGGGATTGTTACTGATGTCAGACCGCTACAACCAGAAAAAGCAGCACTGCCAATGCTCGTAACGGAACTTGGAATTATCATTATGCCATTTCCCAATAAGCCATTGAAAGCATAATCGGGGATTGTTGTTACACCTTCGCCTATATTTATTGTTGCATTTGCATTGCAGTTTTGAAAAACAGGATTCGAAGAACTGCCCATAGTTGTACAATTGGTTGCGTTGAAGTTTACGGTTGTCAGTCCGCTGCAACCATAAAATGCATACGCAGGAATCTTAGTAACACTGCTACCTATATTCAAGGTAGAAAATGATGAACATCCGCTAAATACGTTACTAGCCATTGTCGTGCAGTTTGTAGCATTGAAGTTTACGGTTGTCAGTTCGCTGCAACCAGAAAATGCATTCGCAGGAATCTTAGTAACACTGCTACCTATATTCAAGGTAGAAATTGATGAACATCCGACAAATACGTTACTAGCCATTGTCGTGCAGTTTGTAGCATTGAAGTTTACGGTCGTCAGTCCGCTGCAAATCCAAAAAGCCCAGCTGCCAATCCTTGTAACCGAATTGGGGATTGTTATCGATGTCAGTCCTCTGCAACCATAAAATGCAGAATCTGGAATATATGTAACATTTTCGCCGATATTCAATGTTGTAATATTTGTATTGCATGATATTCCATTGGGTTTAATCATATTGGTGCAGCTTGTTGCATTATAGTTAACTGTCGTCACTCCGCTGCAAGCAGAAAATGCACAACGGCCAATTTTCGTAACAGAATTGGGGATTGTAACCGATGTCAGTCTGGAGCAACCATAAAATGCATAATCGCCAATGCTCGTAACCGAATATTGTAAGCCTGAGCTCGGATCTATAACTGATGAAGGTATCTCGAGATTGCCAGTAGGTTTTGTGAAGCCAAAATAATAGTTAGATTGATCATAACAAGCATATGTCACCTCTGCTTTATGATTATATACAGACCCTAAAATGTTGTAATATAGGGTTTGCCCACTGCTACACACGGCGGAAAAGTCGTAAGCAAAGACATTGCCTGCCACCAAAAGCAACAAAAGAGTTGCTAGGAAAAAATTAATAAAGTTTTTCATTGTTTATAAATTTTAAATTAGACCTTATATTCCACTAAAAACGCAATTAGCCACAACACTTCCAGCTCCATTGGCAAAACCTTTGGCAAATTCAAAAAACAAGTCCTTGAATCCTGTCTTTTTTATTTTTGCCTTTTCTTTGTCATCTTTTGCATTAAGCCAAGTTTCAAGTTTTTTCTTCGTTTCTTCAACTTTATTTTTCCCTTCAAATTTTCCAACGAGATAAATGTAGTCTTCGAAATTCAGACGCAAGAGTTCAGTATTAAAGGACAAATCAGAATAGCTATTATGCTTTTTTATTTCACAATCCAAATGCTTCCTTATTAATTCGTCTTCTATTGAAAGCACAATACATTCCCTGTCGAAATATATTTTGGCATTGCCAAGTATCTCCTTTACTTTTTCGTCCTGATTCTTTTCGGGATATTTTAATTCAGACTCGTATTTCAGCCGTTTTACCTTAGACTGCGGGATTCTTAGCTGTCGGCTAATTTCGTAATCCTTTGTGCTTTCAAAATAGTTTGTCTGTAGCAGATAATGGAATATCTCCACTTCAAAGTCGTTTTTGTTCATCGAGCCGAACCCTCGCTCAATGTACCTGTCAATAAATTTCTTTAAATCGTTATCCATTATGAATAATTATTTCGAGCCTACTCTTCAAGGGATTTTCGGCTATTTTTCTCCCATAATTTTTCTAGGACAAATGTCCGCTATTTATTTCAACATCACAAAGTTCTTGTTGGTTCTTGTTTCATAAGGCTCTTTTGCAAATCGGGAGTTCAGGACATAATAAAAATCGTGAACTCTTATTTTGTTTCTGAGGTCCTAGACTACCCGTTGCCACAAATTTAGAAAGCTCACGATTTCTCGCGAGCATTTCCGCCTTTTTTAAGTGGCAACGCCGAAATTGTCTAGGTTTCAGAATTCTCCAAAAAAGCAAAAACGCCTTTTATATTTTAATTATCAATCAAATATCTGTTTTATTTCATTGGCAATTGTTTTTTATGTGTTATACATAAGTGTTAAATTTCAGGGCAAAGATAGGAAAACGAATTGAAAGGTGAAAGTTGAAAGTTGAAAAAAATGAGGGTTAAAAGATTTGATGATTCAAGGATTTGTTTCAAAGGTTCTGGTTGTTTGAAGTTGTTTGAGGGTGTTGGAGGGTGTTGGACGATTCGAAAAAACGGAATCAGATCTTGAAACAAGTTCAAGATGACATTCCGCTTTTTAGATTTGAGGTGGTTTGAGATTGTTTAATGAAAAAATAATATTCTTTTTTTTGTTGGTTTGGAAATGTATATTACCTTTGCAATATAAATGATGATTTATATAAATACTGGTTTATATTATGAAGTTTTACGGCAGGGAGAATGAAATAGAGATTCTGAAAAGGAACGAGATTAAGTCGCAGGAAAATGCAATGTTTACCATACTGAAAGGTCGAAGGAGAATTGGCAAAACATTATTGGTACTAAAAGCATTGGAAGGATGCGAATATGTCTATCTTTTTGTACACCGTGGTAACGAGAGCGCTCTATGCCGTTCTTTCCAGCAGGAAATTTCGTCAAGACTTGGCATTCCCATTTATGGCAACGCCTCTCGGTTCGCCGAGTTGTTCGAACTGCTTATGCGCGAATCAACAAAAAGGCATTTTACTGTCGTAATCGATGAAGTTCAAAACCTCAAGCATATCAACAGCGCAATATTCAGCCAAATGCAGGATATATGGGACCGCTATCATAGGGAGTCGCACATCAATTTGATAGTATGCGGTTCGGTAAGGTCGATGATGAGACAGATTTTTGAAAATGCGCACGAACCACTGTACGGCAGGGCAACATCAAAAATAACACTGCAACCTTTCAACATAGAGACAATCAAGCGCATAATGGCAGACTGTAATCCATCGTACAAACCCGACGATCTGCTATGCCTTTATATGCTTACAGGTGGCGTAGCCAAGTACATAGAATTGCTGGCTGACGGTGGCAATATGGACAAGGACAGTATGCTTAAATACGCTTGTGGCAGGGACTCGTATTTCATAACGGAAGGCAGGGAAATGCTTATGGATGAATTTGCCTCCGACTACGACATGTATTTTTCAATACTCCATCTTATAGCATCGGGCAAGACACGCGTTTCCGAAATTGATGGGGCATTGTCGAAACCGACAGGCGTATATCTTGCAAATCTTGATAAAAATTTCGAGATGATTTCAAAGTTGCATCCCGTTATGCAAAAACCATCGGGCAAAGTGTCAAGATATGAAATCAGAGACCAGTTCTTGCGATTTTGGTTCCGATTTATATATCCTTATCAAGGACTTATCGAAAGCGAGCAGCATTCTCTTCTGCTCAAGCAGATAAATGACGGATATGCACAGTTTTCGGGGAAAACCCTAGAGAAATATTTCCATGCCCAATATATGCAGTGCGGAAACTTTACGACAATCGGCAATTGGTGGAGCCGAACAGGTGACAATGAAATAGATATGCTTGCTATCAATAGTTTTGACAAGACTGGTATTGCCGCTGAAATCAAACGGAACAGGGATAAGATAAGTATTACGAGCCTTGAAGAAAAAATCGCTTCTTTGCCGTCAGATTTTAAAAATTACAAATTTAGTGCTATAGCACTTTCGCTTGAAGATATGTAATTCGGCAACAACGGGTCGTTGCGCGAAACGACTTCCACAAATTGTCCCATTATCAAATTGGTTTATGGTTGGTTGAGATTGTTTAAGGTGGTTTGAGGTTGTTTGAGATTGTTTGAGATTGTTTGAGGTTGTTTATTGGCTTTTAGCCTGTTAGCCTTTTAGCCTGTTAGCCCTATAGTGTTTGAGATGGTTTGAGGTTGTTGGAGGGTGTTGGACGATTCGAAAAAACGGAATCAGATTGGCTACGCCGAGCTAAAGGTTCTGAAACAAGTTCAGGATGACATTCCGTTTTTTTATGTTGTTTCAAGTTGTTTGGTGTGGTTCATTTGTAGGGTCGTTGCGTGCAACGACACCCACAAATTGTTTGATTGTTGTTTGGGTTGGTTTGAGACGCAATGAATTGCGTCTGTACGTAGAGATGGTTTCTCGTTATTTTGTTGAGATGTTGCAAGCAACATCTGTCTTATTGTCCGTTAGAACAATTTCTTGAATCCCATTATTTCGCGCATTTCGCGAACGGTCTTTCTGGCATTTTCACGGGCTTTCTCGGCGCCACGAGCAACGGTGCGTTTCAAGAATTCGCTGTCGGAATCGATTTCCTTGATGCGCTCGCTGATAGGCTTTATTATTGCCACAATATCCTCGGCGAGTTGTTTCTTCATATCGCCATAGCGGATTTCACAGGTGTTGTACTTTTCGGTAAAATATGCAACTGTCTCGGGTGTCGAAACGGCTTTCATTATCGTGAAAAGGTTCTGTATCGGTTCGGGCATAGGTGAATTCGGTTCGGTTGGTCCGCTGTCGGTAACAGCCTTCATAACCTTCTTGCGGATAACCTTTTCATCGTCAGTTAGGAAAATGCCGTTGCCTTCCGACTTTCCCATCTTGCCTGTACCATCAAGACCCGGAATCTTAATGAGTTCGCCACCGAAATTGTAGGCCTGCGGTTCCTTGAAATACTCTACATTGAACATGGTGTTGAAACGGCGGGCAAACTTGCGTGTCATCTCCAAATGCTGTTCCTGATCTTTTCCAACCGGAACCTTGTCGGCATGATGCATAAGTATGTCGGCCGCCATAAGCACAGGATAAGTGAGCAAACCTGCATTTACATTTTCAGGCTGCTTGCGGGCTTTTTCCTTGAAAGAACTTGTACGGCAAAGTTCGCCAAGATAAGCGTTCATGTTCAACAACAGATACATTTCGCAAATCTCAGGCACATCGCTCTGAATATAAACCGTCGATTTTTCGGGGTCGATGCCACTTGCAAGGTATTCCACCAACACCTGACGCACATTGCGGTGCAGTTCCTCTGTTGCAGGATGCGTTGTAAGCGCATGATAGTCGGCAATGAAAAAATAGCAGTTGTTGCCTTCCTGCATCCTTACAAAGTTCCTTACTGCCCCCAGATAGTTGCCTAAATGAAGATTTCCCGTTGACCTGATTCCACTTAATACTGTATCCATGTTTCTTCCTTTTGCTAATTATTTCTTTGGCGAAAGTATCTCGTTGTACCTTTTTTCGTCCTTCAATATCTCAATAGCCGTCTTTACTTCCTCGTCGTAGTTGATGCTGAACATTATGCTACCCTTCTCGTAGAAATAACGCGGCATTATATAACTTACAATCCACTTTATGACTTCGTCCTTGTAGCGCTCCAAGTCCCTGTCCTTGTCCTGCTTCAGCTTTGCAAGCAGGTTTTCGATGTCCTTCGAAATGTTGTCGTAGTAGTTTTCTGTCTTTGCCACTTCGATAAGGTCTTCGACGCTTTCCTCGGAGAACGACTTGTAGTCGAATTTTTCACGCACAAGAAAATCCTTGAAATCCTTGTAGTCGGCATCGGAGAAGACAAACTTTGCAGGATCGTTGCCTATGGATTCGTGCTTGCTACGATACCATACCGAATACTTGAAGAACATATCATCAAGCATGAGTTGTGTAAGCAAAGTGTTGGAAATGCTGTCATCTACAATCACATCGGGGGTAATGCCACCACCGTCATAAACTTCGCGTTTGTTCTTGGTGTAGAACTTGGAAATCAACGAATCGGGAACATGACCTACGCTTCCATCCTCGTTGCGATGCGAATAGTCGAGAGCCTGAATGCAACGACCGCTCGGAGTGTAGTATTTGGCGGTGGTAACCTTGAGCATTCCATTGTAGCTAAGGTTGCGCGTAGTCTGCACAAGTCCCTTGCCGAAAGTGCGATGACCGACAATCACACCACGGTCCAAATCCTGAATGCTTCCCGACACAATTTCGGATGCCGAAGCAGACATTTCGTTCACAAGCACGACAATCTTTATATCCTTGTCAACTGGCTTGGCAGTTGTCTTGTACGACTTGTCCCATTCAGTCACCTTGCCCTTTGTGCTTACGATTTCCTGTCCTGCATCGATGAAAAGGTTGCAAATCTTCACGGCTTCGATGAGCAATCCGCCTGGATTTGAACGCAAATCCAAAACAAGCGATTTTATATTGTCGGACTTCTTCATGCTTTCAAGAGCTTCTTGCACCTCTTTGGCGGCAGTGTTGGTAAAACTACTAAGGGTAATGTAACCAATTCCATCGTCAATAATTCCATAATATGGCACTGACGGCAACTTTATTTCTTCGCGTGTTATCTGAAATTCAATAGGCTCGTCCTTGAACATTCTTTGCATCTTCAGTTTCACCTTTGTATTAGGCTCTCCACGAAGAAGTTCCGAAACCTCATCGGATTTTTTTCCCTTCATCGAATGACCGTCAACTTCGAGAATCTTGTCGCCTGCAATTATTCCAGCCTTTGCTGCCGGTGAATTTTCATACGGGTCGGTAATCATCACATAATCGCCATCCTGACGGATAAGTGCGCCTATTCCACCATACTGACCGGTAGTCATCAGCTTAATGTCCTCAATCTGATTTTCGGGAATGTAAACCGTATAAGGATCAAGACCTTCGAGCATTTTGTCGATGGCTGTCTTGATAAGTTTTTCCGGCTCAACAGGGTCAACATAATAAAGGTACAATTCCTTATATAGCGAGTGGAAAATGTCAAGATTTTTCACACTTTCGAAATTGTAGTCGGTCTTGCCATCATCCTGCGCCTGTGTCGGAATTGACACAAAAAGCATAATCATTGATGCAAAAACCGCTACCAATATATTTTTAGTCCTTTTCATAAACTTCCGAAAAAATTTTTGTCAAAGATAGAACAATTATTCTTTCTATGTCGGAATAATCGTTAATAATATTCGTCTGATACACAAACGCAATGTCGATGCCAATATTGTTTTCGGCACAAGCCTTCCGCAATTCCGACAGATTTTTCCTTATTGCTTCGCGCATTCGCCTCTTTATCAGATTCCTGTCAACGGCATGATGCAGGTATTTCTTTGGTGCCGACACAAAAATGCGCACCCTGCCTTGCGACGAGGTGGCAGAATATTTAACGTATGTATGCCTTATGTATTCGATGTTTGCCTTCCGTCCCTTCCTGAAAAGATTTTCGATGTCGTTCTTGTGCTTCAACATCGAACTTCTCTTCAATGTCTGCCTTGAGAAATCGTGGCATCCGCCATTGTTGACGGCGACAACCTGAGAAGTTTCGGAATCGACAGGCATTTCGGCAATTATTTTCCGTTCTGCGCCTTGATGAACTTCTCGAGAGCTGCCGGCATCGATGGATTATCGGCAGTAGGAGCCTTCAGGTCAAGACGGTAGCCAAGTTTTTCAACTGTTTCGGCAGTTGTCGGTCCGAATGCACCTATAAACACATTCTCCTCGTCCTGATTGAAGTTCGGGAAGTTCTGCTTGAGCGACATAACTCCTGCCGGACTGAAAAACAACACGATGTCGTGACCAAGGTTTTCCATATCGGACATATTGGAACTTACCGTGCGGTAAAGCACTGCAATGTCGTATGCAATCTTAGCCTCATCGAGTTTTTCGGGAATATCCTGCTTGTGGACATCACTAAGCGGAACTAAGTACTTATCCTCTGGGAACTTCTGTACCTGCTGCATTAGGTTTGCCAAAGTTCCGTTTCCATAGAAAATCTTGCGCTTGCGATAAGTTACATACTTCTGCAAATAGAAGGCTATCGACTCCGATATGCAAAAATACTTCCTGTTATCGTTGGTAGGCACCCTCAATTCCTCGCACATTCTGAAATAGTGGTCAACTCCATGACGGCTATTAAAAATAACCGACATGTAATCGGCGAGGTTTATCTTTTGGGTACGGAATTCCTTTGACGGAACGCCTTCAACTTTTACGAAAGGGCGGAAATCAATCTTGATGTTGTATTTTTTTGCAATATCATAGTATGGCGACTTGTCTGTCTCAGGCTTTGGTTGCGATACTAACACGCTTTTAATTTTCATCGTAAACTCCTATAAATTACATTATTACAATCTACTCTCTTGAAGTTAAAATGCCAGTTTGACAACTATCAATACGGGCAAAACTTCGAGGGCGCAAAAATACAAAATTGAGTGATGATTCAAAAATTTATTTTTCACTAAATGGAAAAAAAATGTCACAAACTGGAAACCAACAAGTAGGATAACAAATGCAAGTGCTATAAGTATAAGTATTCTTGCTGTTGATTCGGGCACAAATGGACAAAATGCAAAAAGCGGAAGGAAAACAAGTGACATTACCCTTTCTGTATCAAGAATCATAGTATTGTAAGTCGCCGCATACTTCTCAAGTCTGTACAAAAAGCCGAAGAACAGGTTAATAAGTCCCCGCGAAAAATTGTATGCTGAAAAAATGAGAAATATATAAAGTATTGTCTTCCACTCTTTCCCATATTCAAGGCTAATTGTAGTCACCCCCGAATAGCATATTGTAGCGAAAAGCATCGTGGAAATCGACAGCAGGGATATTATTATTGTTACTGCTTCGATTGAAGAAACTTCGGTGGGCTTGGAAATTTCTCTGCCCGAAAAGTTCTCAACGAACATCCTGTACAGCACTGAACGGTAGAAATCAGGATATTTCAAGCGCACAGCGACAATAAGGATTAAAATTATTACCGATGCAATTAGGATTATAGATGCATTCCAATCCTTTATCCTGTCGATAACTGGCATCAGCCCTTCCATTACCTGCTACTTTTCTATCAGGAACGAACTTTCGCCAATCATGTTTCCGTCCATGTACAAACTAACCGAATACTTGCCGACACTCAACGGCTCGGTTACCTTGTGGTAAATTGACACATCCAGTGCCTGATTATCGTAGGTTATATTTCGAGAATCGGTGTATGCAAGCTGGGTGTCGCCAGCCGTGAATGTTGAGCCGGAGGATATTAGGTAACCATCTGGACGCTTTATTCGCAGGTAAACGGTCTTTTGTCCGCTCGAAGCCAACTTGTTGGCAGAAAGAGTGAAACTTATCTTCAGTTTTTCGATTTTGCCAGACTTGTTTGTTTCCTTGTCGCGTCCATTCAGGAACACCACACTAATGTGAGATGCGTTCACAATACTTGCATCCTCAATGGTGGTAAGCAGTTCGGTATTACGGTCAACAAGTTCGTCGTTTTCCGACTTGTACCTGTCATTTTCGGTTTTAACCATTTCATTTTCTGCCGTAAGCTGCTGATTTAAAGTGTTGAGACTGTCAATCTGGTAAACATAGTGCTTCATTATACTACGCAATGTACCAAGTTCCTCCTCATACTTCTTCTTCATTCCAGCCGCCCAATTCTTGGTCTTGTCAAGTTCTTCTATCAACATCACAATCTCCTGCTTGCGACCGTTGATTTCTGCGTTGAGACTGTCGTTGGTCGTTTCCAATCCATTGTACTGATCCAAAAGATTCGAGAATTCGGCTTTAATCTTGTCGCGTTCGTTGGTTGTTTCGACATTCACCACTGTTATCTGCTCTTTCTCCTTCGAGGTCTTGTAGAGCAAGTAACCAAGCACAACCACGGCGACCAACATCACCGACACCAGTCCTATAAGCACTTTTGTTGTTATGTCATTCTTTTCCATTTCTGACAAATTTTAAAACGCAAAATTATACATTATTTCACAACATAACTTAAGTTTTGCTACGATATATTGACAGATGAAAGTTAACTAAGGCTACGCCCAGTTTGTGACTACGCTGTTTCCGGTTTCTAGGTTTCTAAGTTTCTCGCTACGCTGTTTCTATGGCTAACGCCGTTTATAAGCCTGCGGCGTTTAACTTCGTTGAGGGCTTCGCCGTTCTCGCTACGCTGTTTCTGAGTTTGATGGGCTAAAGCCCGTTTGAGGCTTCGCCGTTTCTATGTTTCAGTCTTGCAGTCTAACAGTCTTACCGCCTAACTGCCTTTTAGACTGTTCTTACGCAAGACTGTCAGACATTTACTCTATCACGAACCTTGCCGTCTTTCTACTCTTCTGCGTCATGTAAACCTTGTGCCCCGAAATCATACGGTTTATGGCTTCGTCGGTGTAGTAGCGGATGGTGATAAGCTGCAGATTTTCGTTGTACTTCACAAAATATTCCTTCTGTAAATCAGCGACAAGCGCATCGAAGTTGCGGTTGTTGGCATCGATGGAAGTCGAAAAGTCGATTGCGGAGTTCTGCATCACATTCACCTTCACCTTGTATTTGGCAAACAATCCGAAAATGTTGCTCATGTTTTCCTCCACTATGAACGAAAAGTCCTTCGGAGAAATTGAAATCAGCACCTGATTCTGCTTCAAGATGTACACTGGCACAAGGTCTAGGTAGTAATCCAACTTGCGGATAACCGTTCCCTTTGCCGACGGATCCTTGAACGAGCGCACATACAGCGGAATATTCTTGTTTTCAATAGGTTTTATGGTCTTTGGGTGGATGACTTTTGCTCCGTAAAATGCAAGTTCTATGGCCTCGTGGAAGGAAATTTCGTCCAACTTTTCGGCAAAGTCGCACCATGCAGGGTCGGCGTTCATTATGCCGGGCACATCTTTCCAAATTGTAACGCTTTCGGCATCAATAATGTGTGCAATCGACGAGGCCGAATAGTCCGATCCCTCGCGTCCGAGAGTGGTGGTGTGATGGCTTTTGTCGCTACCTATGAAGCCTTGTGTTACAAAAACATTGTAGTTTGCATCCGAAAATGCCTTGCGAACCTTCTTTTCAGAAAGTTTCCAGTCGATTTTCGCATCGCGGAAATTGGAGTCGGTAACCATGTAGCGGCGGATGTCGATGAATTTGTTTGCCTTGCCCCTGTAGCGAAGGTATTCCGAGAAAATGGTTGTGCTAAGAAGTTCTCCGTATGAAACGATTGAATCATACTCAAAATCATAGTCATCGGTAGGAATGCCGTCTATGCGTTCCGCAATTTCCTCGAAAAGCACATCCAACTTCTTGCATACCGATTCGGTCTTTCCACCAAAGGCTTCGTTCGCATAATCGTAATGGAACTTTTTGATGTTCTCGAACTCCAGATTTTTCTGCTCGTCACCATTGAAATAATAGTTCACAAGTTTTTCCAAATGGTTGGTTGTCTTGTCAATTGCCGACACTACTATTACAAGTTCGTTTTCACCGCTTACGATATTGTAAACATTCTCTATTGCCTGTGGCGTCTTTACTGATGCACCGCCAAATTTATATACCTTCATAAGTTATGTTGTTTCTAAGTTTCAATGTGCTGCGCACGTTTATAAGTTTCTATGTTTTGTGAAACAAAAATAAGGTTGTTTTTTATCCTTACAACTACTAAAACTAAAACATTATTCACAACCATTTGATAATAAAACACTTTTGAAACGATGTCTTTATACAACGCACGAAATCCTTACATCACTAACAGATTATGAGATTAGATTTATCCATTACGAATATTTTCGTAACGAAATTTTTCGTAATGAATTATGAGGCAAAATCCAAAATCCATTTCTTGAAAAACGGATCCTCTATTTCATAGCGGTCAGAGTAAATTACAAAACCTTGCTTCTGCGCTGTAAATGCAAATCTCTCAAACACCAACCAATTATCTTCTGCTAACTCAATTTTAAAACCACTTAACAACAAGTTATCGGCAATATTTGAGCGATAATGTGTTGTTAAGTCAAACTATTTGTGAGTTAACAACAGGGTATATGATAGAATTTCCATTGTGCAATTTTTTCACATTCTGCCACAAGATGTCAGTTCTGCGCTGTTGTTTTGCAACAAAATTCAAAATTTTATAAATTGTAGTTGTGTAAAATATGGATATAAAGGAACTTATCAAAAATATAGTGTCCAGACCATCCGGAATACAAGCGGCGTTTTATCTGGAGAAAATTAAATCAATATTATCTTGGCAAATACACGACAAAAATCTTAAGCGATTGAAAGTAAATGACAACGATGTAATTCACACGATAAAAAGCCACATTAACGAAGCAATAATAATCGATTTTAACTATTGTGTGTGTTTAATAAAACTAAAAAATGTTGATTTTATTATCAGTAAATCTGGCAGACGGAATATAAAAACAAAAGGTCAGATAGAGTACTATATTGATAACATTCCGAACCTTGTGGAATATATGAAGGAAATTGACCGTCAGATGCCCGAATGGGAAAAAGAATTCGCCAACCTAATGGCTTTGCATGAAATTTAGACCGAATTTTGAAACATAGGATAGATTTCTATCTTAAAGAATGTCGCGAAAACACGGAAACTGGCTATATGCTTAATAAAACTTTGGAAAAATCGAATATATCATTTAAAAATTTCACAGTATATGCAAATGGCAATTATGTTTCAATCTCAATTCCAAACTATTGTTGGAAATACTGTATTTATAGAGGTAAAGATTTGCAAATTAGATACACCTATGGTTACAAGGAAATTAAAATTGAACACTTAGAACAAATAGACCGTATGCTTCCTATTTGGACTGAAGAGTTGTCCCAATGGGATCGTGAGTACGAAAAGCAGAGAAAGGTGACAAATTTAATCACATCAAGTGCCACGGCATTAATTAAGCAGAAAATGAAATCCCTTGGTTGCGAATATTTCATTATGGAAAACGACAAATCATATTTGCTCTACATAAAACTCAAAAAGACAAGAATGCTAAAACTTTCATTACCACACAAATCAATTGGAGTAATCATGAAAAGACTTGAAATGATTGATGAGACAATCAAAGCGATAAACAATATTCACAATTCGTTCAGGATAACTAATGAAACAAAAGACATAAAATGGGAAAAGGCAATTCAAATATGAGAAAAGTTTTACTTACGACGGATTTTGTCATATCATACGCTCATTGCAAAATGAAGTAAAAAACATCATATTATCAAAAATACTTTCACCTTCTGCCACGTGATGTCAGTTTGATGCAATTGTTTTGCGATGAAATTAAAATTTACATAAGAAATGGGAAGTTTTAAAACAGGATTCGGACGACAACTTGGACGACTGGGTGCAAATGTGGTAGGCAATAAAATCGCAGAATCGCTGGGATTAGATCAGAGCGAACATCGCACTTACCACCGCGGAAACGAGAAGACGAAAGAACACGAACAGGACTTGGAAGACAAAAGAATGTTAAACTCAATTGATTCTGCAGTCATTGCCAATATAGACGAAATCAGGGATATGGTTTTTGCCGATGACAAAAAGACTCTGCTTAACCAACTGGAATCACTGGAGGTTCAATTGGCTTCGGAATCATGGAAACACATATTCGATGCAGAAAACCGAGTACGCAACAAATACACCGATGCACTTTACAGCAAATTCTGCAAGGGAATATCGCGATTGGATAGGGTTGACCCACTGGCGGAAGGCATTGTACACTTGAAGTGGAAACGGTACACATCGTGGTGGCGGAAAATGATTGGCAAATCGGGACTATTCATAATTTTGTATGTAATCATATTCGGTGGTCTCGCATTTTGCGCGATTTACGATTGGTATCGAAAATTATCAACTACTTACATTATCTTGTTCTGGATTGGTGTTTTTATTTATATCTTGCTACGGATTTACATCACATATTTCAGACAAATAAATCAACTCATTAAAGCGAAACGACAAAAAACAGAAAATGCTTGATTGCAAAAGAAATTAAATTATTTTTGCAGATAAAATCATCAAGAATGACACCTATAGTACAATTTCAGCGATATATATGGCTTGTTGACACGCTGTATTCATCGGGACCAATCACCAAGGAGGAGATTGACCGGAAATGGCGACTTTCGTATCTGAACAACAATCACACCGACATTCCCGAGCGGACTTTCTACCGCGACCTGCGGGCAATAGAAAGTTTGTTTTCGGTGGACATACACTGCAATCGTTCCAACAACAAATACGAAATCAAGACTGACTTAGGCGAAAATCCTTTCAACAAGTGGCTTGTAGAAACAATGTCAATGAGCAATTTCGTAATGGAATGCAAAGATATGCGCAAACAAATACTCATTGAAGAAATGCCTTCGGGCATAGAATTCCTTAATCCGATTGTTGATGCTTTCAAAACACATCGCGCATTGGAAGTAACCTACCAAAGTTATTTTAGCCAATCGGAATCGCAGTTTGAAATGGAACCATACTGCTTGAAATCATTCAAGCGTCGCTGGTATGTCCTTGCCAAGACGACAAAACACAATGACTTGCGCGTGTTTGCTCTCGACAGATTTTCCCAAATGAACACCACCGAAAGAAAATACACAATACCGCCTACTTTCGATGCCGAAAAATATTTTCGCGACTATTATGGTGTAGTGACAAACGAAAAGCCAGAAACCGTGCGTATATGGGCGACATCGTTCCGTGCGAGATACTTGCGCTCACTACCGCTCCACCATTCACAAAAGGAAATCGAATCAGTTCCCGAAAGTGCCTTTGGCAAAAATGACGGCTACTCGATTTTTGAACTGAAGATAGCCACCACATTTGATTTCATACAGGAATTGCGCTCAATGGGAACGGAAATCAAGGTGCTTGCCCCACAAAGATTGGTCGATTGGATGAAATATGATGCTGAGAAAATAAATGAATTGTATAAGTAAAACTAAAAGAATTACAATATGGAGAATGATATAGAAAAATACAAAAAAGACTTACAAAATTTGCTAGAAAAGCATAATCGTCTGAACTTACAAGATGAACCGTTTAATGTGTTTACTACGTTGCGCCAAGCGCATGACGAAAGATATTTGCACTCTCGATTCATTTCTTCAATTTTGAACCCAAAACCAAAACAAAATGGCAAACACGGATTAGGAAATTATCCATTAGAAGTTTTTTTGAAAAAAATCGGAAGCCAATTTGAATGCACAAATGAAACGGAAATCAAACCAAATCCAGATGATAATTGGAGTGAAGAAAAGAATATTGATATTTTTATTGATAATCTTAAACATAAAAACAACAAAGAAGAATATTGTGCTAACCGTGCTATAATTATAGAAAACAAAATATATGCAAAAGATCAAGATGAGCAATTGCATAGATACTATAATAATAAAGTCAGGGAAAAAGAAAATGACTCCAGTAGAATTGAAGTATATTACTTAACACTTGACAGGCACAAACCATCTGATAATAGTTTAGGGGAAACTTTAAAAGTGGAAGGTAATGACCATAACCGAATAAAGACTGTCCGTTGTATTGACTATGCAACTGAAATAAAGAATTGGTTGGATGAGGTATCTAAAACATCCGGTGCGAGTAATTTCCTGAAATCTGCAATTGAACAATATTTAGCATTAGTAACAAAACTTACATGCGATCTTAAATATAATAAGGAACTAACTGATTTTGTTTGCGAAAATTGGAAGAATTGGGAGAATACAGCGAAGATAGTGCGAAACGAAAACAACAATTATCCCCAAAAAGAATATGAGATTTTAAGAGAAGATTTCAAGCATGTGTATTGGCATGTCGTAACTGATTTTTTAGAAAAATTATACGAAAATTTAATTGGTGAAGGATTGGAGATTGAAATAGAAAAACCTATACACGAATCTATTACTGAAATTGTACATAGAAAAAAGAGAAAACCATTTAAATATTCGTTCAATAATGGTTGGGTACTACAGGCAGATGAACATCGTATAGGGAATGTTTTTTTCATTGGTTACGGCTATAATCCTAAAAGCAAACAATGGAATCGCATTCATTACATTAAAGATGACAACAACGAATTGTTAGTCGATTTGTGGGATTGCTTGAACGATGAAACAAAAGGAACTAAAACTATTGAAACTATCCTGAAAAATAATGATAGTATTATTGAACAATATGCAGAATTTGTGAAAAAAGAACTCGAAAAATTTGGCACCAAGAAATGAACAATAACAACCCAAACGAAAATCACGAGTATCATTCCAAAGACAGCGACAAAGAATTTGAATACTACAAGAAACTTGTAGAATGTAACGAAAACGCTGACAGCATTGACTATTTGAAATTCGCTTATTCGGAAGAGGAGGAAATGCTGACGGGCAACCGCCAAAAGGTTTTTGCCGAAATTGTTCGCGAATATTTTGAGGAGTTGGGAATGCAGTCGGACACCACCACAGACTATATAATACCGATGTACCTTGATGAGATTGCCGCCCCAATGGATAATTTGGCATATATGTATATGGAGCGCAACGAATACGATAAGGCATTGCCGCTTCTGGAAAAGACATTGCCACTGTACAGAGTATTGGAAATTACCAAACCAGATTATTCATATCAGCGCTACTATGCTACGGAACGGATGATTAAATGCCTGCACAAACTCGGTCACGAACTTTTGGCAATGTACTACGAGTTCGAGCTGCTGTATCTTAAGAGCACTTTGCCCAAGTTGCACAAAGAGGAAATAATTGAGGACAATGAAAACATCAATCAAACGATGGATGAATCATCAAATCTTTGAATCTTCCTTAGTATTCTGCTTGTTTGGTTTCCTCATATAATGAATTACTAATGCTGTATAGCATCCCAATTCTTTGCATTCACCAAAGGTAAAAAATGCGCACTCCATTGCGCACGTTTTGCAAAATATTGCGCAGTCTATTGCGCAGTTTTGAAAAAGTTTGTACCTTTGCATTGTCAAAAATATTGAATGCAGTTATATGAAAGGTTTGTTTACGACTTCGAAAATGCTTGTGGGAAAAACAGATACGGCATTTGTCCGCTACCTGCACGACAAGATTCAGTGGGACGCACGATTGGTGGCAATACTAGGAGCGCGCGGTGTTGGCAAGACCACAATGCTACTACAGCATATAAAAATGTATGACAACCTTGACGAATCGCTATATGTAATGGCTGACGACTTTTATTTCTCGCAGCATCGCTTGTTCGATTTGGCAATGTCGTTCTATAGGCAAGGCGGCAAAAGGTTGTATATCGACGAAATTCATAAATACAAGGGTTGGTCGAATGATATAAAGAATATTTACGATATGATTCCCGACCTAAAAGTCGTTTATACTGGCTCATCTATTTTAGACCTAGAAAAAGGTGGAGCCGATTTAAGCCGTCGCAAACTTGAATACAAACTGACGGGACTATCGTTCCGCGAGTACATCAACATTTCCAAAGGGTGGAATCTTCCAGCCTATGCGCTTGACGAGATTTTGCATGGCGATGTAAAGTTTCCTTTGGACAAAGCTCGACCAATAGCATTGTTTGACCGCTATCTGCACGAAGGGTATTATCCGTTTTTCATAGAACAAAACTACGCTATGCGTCTGAACGGTGTGATAAAGCAAATGGTTGAGTTCGACATCCCCCAGTTTGCAGATATGACAGTTGCATCGGTGCAGAAACTAAAGAAATTGCTGTATGTATTGGCGCAGTCTGTACCGTTCAAGCCTAACTATGCCAACCTTGAGCGAGACCTTGAAATCCGTAGGAATACATTGCCACAATATATGGCCTACTTGGAAAAGGCGGGAATTATAAGTGTTTTGCCTGCCAAAGCGCAAGGTATCAAGATGTTGCAAAAGATAGAAAAAGTATATCTTAACAATCCCAATATTGCATATTCGCTGTCGGAACAGGAACCGAACATTGGCAGTATAAGAGAGTGCATATTCTTTGCCTGGTTGCAAACAATGCACCATATTACCGCATCAGATGTGTCGGACTTTGAAGTGGACGGTTATACCTTTGAAGTCGGCGGACATAACAAAGGCAAAGGTCAAATAGAGTCGGTGCCAGAAGGAATGGGTTTTGTCGTAAAGGACAATGAAGAATATGCCTATAGAAATGAAATTCCATTATGGATGTTCGGATTTATTTACTAAAAACCGAAACACTCGAACTGCTAAATTCTCAACTGAATTTATTCCTTTTTGTCCACATTTTCCTGCTTATTCGTCCGCCTTCTATAATACCGCCTGTTAGTCCTCTTCTTGGTTGTGGGTTCGGTTGGTTTAGCGTTTGCATTTTGGAGTTTTTCCTCGTCTATGCCTCGCGTCAGTTTACGGACAATTTTGTATTCCGACAAAAATTCCTTCGCCACCACGCGCAACACGGTATAAACAGGGATTGCAAGCATCATTCCCACAATGCCGTACAGCGTTCCGGCAACAATTATCACAATGAAAATCTCGAGCGGATGCGCCTTAACACTGCGCGAATAATAGAACGGCTGAAACACAAAATCGTCGATTAGCCTAACAACAACCACCACAATCAAAAGTCCGTAAATCTGCGGCATCGTGTTGGTAAAGAAGTCGGTGTTAACATTGGCTGCACCTATAAATATAATGCCAATCGCAGCACCAATCCACGGCCCGATGTAGGGAATTATGTTCAGAAAACCGCAAAGCAGACCTATCATCAGCGAAAGTCCGAAATTCTGTCCGCAAATTAGCATGCCAATGGTAATCAATGCAGAAACCGAAAGCATCTCGAACAATATTCCATGCAGGTAATTTTTGATAAGTCCGGGAAGCGTGTTGAGTATGCGAGTTGCCTTCTCCTCGTAACGCGTTGGTACAAGTGCCATTATTCCGCTACGGAAAAGTTTTGTCTCCTTTAGGAAGAAGTATGTGAAGAATGTTATTGAAAACAACGCCAAGAACAGCGACAGCGCGGTGCTTCCAATGTTCTCGACAAAGCCGCCGAGAGCCGAAAAGTTTATTATGTCCTTAACATTGTCTATCACAACATCTTCGGTCGAGAAGTCGGGCATTCCGAAAATCGGGTACGACCTTACAAACTCGTCAATCTTTTCTATTGGCTGGCTTAGTCCTGCATGCAAACTTTCGACATCAATGGTCTGGAACTGCGCCATCTGAGAGCCGATGAACGGAATGGTAAGCACGGCAAAAAGAGCCAGCACGCCCCATATAAGTATTGTGGTAATCATGGCTGAAACCCAGCGTGGCATCTGGAAGCGACCGAAGTGAATCTTGTCGAGCAACTTCACAATCGGACTCGATATTGCAGCAATGAAACCCGCAATCAGCAGCCACCACACAATGTTGGAAAAGTAAATGCAGAACAGCACAAGTATTGCCAGTCCAATGATTCCAATGATATATTTGCGGTATTTTGACATTTTATTCCTTGTTTTCGTTTGAATTTTGTGAATTCTGCTTCTGTTTTTTCATAAACAGCGAGAAAAATGCTCCAGTCGGGCAAAGGAAGGTACACCACGGACGGTTTATGAAAATCGAAAGCACGAGCATTACACCAGCCAATATCAACACTGCGAGCGATGCAAACTGGAACTTGAATGCAGAGAACGGCTCAAAGTTCTCTATGCTTATATCAAGTGAAGTACACAGTATTGCGCCAAGCACAACGAGCAGTACATAACGCAAATAGCGCAACCATTTTGCAACTTTTGGCGAAATTTTCAACTTGTGCTTGGGATTAACCTTGCCGACAAGTTCCTGACAAGCTCCGAACGGACAAACATACATGCAGTAGAATTGTTTTCCGAGGAAAAGCGGAGCCATAATTCCAGCCACAAACACAATGAATAGGAAAATCTCCATCTGCCAGTTCACACCCGACAGAAGCCATCCCGAAAGTTTCGCTATGCTGATGAACTGTCCCTGCCAGAATCCGAGTACACCTATCGAAGCAAGCAGCAGTATAATGCGGAATTTCCTTGTCCGCTGCGGTTCCCAGAAGCAGAATCCAGCAAAAAGCAGGAATACCATCGAGGCAATGAAGCCCACAAGATTGTTGTTCTGGTCGAAATCGACATCTGCAGTGCCAGAGCCTGCATAATTTTCGAGGCGAACTCTTACCGACTTCGATATTGCCGAACTTGAATATGTTGCACCGGTCACTGCATCCACCTGCTTCGCCTTTGCTTCGTCAACCGACAAGCCTGTCCAGTTTTCGAGGAAGCCCTTTTCGACCACGCGATTGAGGAACGATGGAGTTTCCGTATTGTCGAGCAGATGTATTTTCTGTACCTTGCCGTCGGGCGAAAGCAGTATTACGAGCGGAATATTTCCGTTGTAGCCCTTTATGTCGGCGCAGTACGGCATCGAGAAAAGTGCTTTGCCCACCATTTTTTCCGACTTGTCGTAGAGCAGGTAGCAGTCGTTGTCGGCTATATATTCGTAGTACGAGAAATTTTCAACTATTTCGGCGAAGCAGGCTGTTGAATCACCAAGTTCGGCAATGCGTTCGGGCTGCTTTGTTCCTATTTCGTAGTTGAACACCTTGCCAGATGTCAGGCAGATAGCCACGGCAAAGACGAGAAGGAGTCCTATTTTGATAAGTCTGTTCATATTATGAAAATACAAGGTTTTTTGTTCAAGTCGATATTTGTCTTTTTCCACTCGGCGATTGACTTTGTGCAGATGAATTCATCGTCGGAAGTAATGTTGAGGGCAATGCAGAGCATTGTCTGTGGCGAAAGTGTTGCCTTGAGGTCATCGAACAGACGGTTGTTGCGGTAAGGCGTGTCCATAAAAATTTGCGACTGACCTTCCTTTCGCGAGCGTGCTTCCAAATCGCGGAGTTTGCGGCTGCGTTCGGGCTGGTCGATGGGAATATATCCGTTGAAGGCAAAATTCTGTCCGTTCAGTCCCGAAGCCATAAGCGCCATCATCATTGAGCACGGACCTACCAATGGCACAACCTTTATGCCCTTGCGGTGAGCCATTGCAACTATCACATTTCCAGGGTCGGCGACACAGGGAAGTCCAGCCTCGCTGATAAGTCCAATGTTTTCGCCATTTTCGGCAGCGTCAAGGTAGTGCGTTATGTTGGTGTCGATGGTATGTTTGTTTAGCTCGTAGAAGGTTGTAGAATCGATATCAACCTCGCGGTTTAGCTGTCGCAAGTAGCGACGCACAGTGCGCACATCCTCCACAATGTAGTGTTTTATGGTTGGCACAAGCGTTACAAGCCGTTGTGGCACAACCTCGTCGAGCGGTGCCTCGCTTATCTTGTTTGGAATAAGATACAGAATGCCTTTTGCGTCCATTGTAATGGATTATTACACCTGCAAAAATACATAAATTTTCTATACTTTTTTTGTAAGTTTGCGCAAGATTTTAACCATCATTAAACGATATCATTATGAATAGTAAGTTGGAAATATTGAAAGTAGTATTGCTAGCAATTATTGCTGGATGTTTAATAATTTTAGTAATAAAAAGATTTGACGAAAAAGAGCAAAGAGTTTATGTGTCAGGCGGTAATGTTAACGCAGAAGTGACAGGTTCTGTTGATGTCGATAATACGGTTGATATAAATATTGAGGAAATAAACGGACATAGCGATGTTTTCTACAATAATTATAGCCGTGGTGATAAAGACAAATACTACCGAATACCAGTTATAACGCAATAATTGCGTGTCTTTGAAATCCGTGGTGCGATGGCGGTATGATTTGCTATAAAGAAAAATGCAAGTGCCTGTTTTAAAGATACTTGCAATTTTTAGTGGTTGTCCCTGGAGGAATCGAACCTCCACAACCAGAACCAAAATCTGGTGCACTACCATTATGCAAAGGGACAATCGCTCCAACGCAAAATTGGGACTGCAAAAATATACATATTTTGTAAGCGTGCAAAATAATTTTTGAAAAAATCATTTGTTTGTCGCTTTGAAAAGTGCGCCCAATGAAATATTTTTGCAGTTTCAAAATCAAAACGATGATGAAAAACTTTTGGCTCATCATACTCACCGCCATCTGTATGGCCCTTTCTCTGCCGGCAAAGTCGCAGGTAGAAACAAGCAATGTGCAGTTGGCAAGCAAGTACTACCAAAACGGTGAGTATGAGAAGGCTCTTACAATTTATCAGGACCTTTATGCACAGACCGAGTACAAAAGCTATCGTGATATGTACTTGTCATGCTTAACTTTACTAAAGCAGTTCGATGCCGCCGAAAAGTTTTTGAAAAAGGAAGCCAAGAAGAAGAAAAACGACTTCTACCTGCTCATCGATCTCGGAATGGTTTACTACAATCTCAACCGCACAAGCGAGAGCGAAGAACAATTTAATAAGGCAAAAGAACTGGCACTCGCTAACGAAAGTTCGGTGTCGAGTGCTGCAAGTGCATTCCAGATGTATCGTCAGTTCCAACATGCCATCGACCTTTACGAAAGAGCACAAAAGAAATTCCCAAACAAAAATTACGGACTCGAAATAGGCAATATCTATAGCGTTGAAAAGAACTACGAGAAGATGATGACACATTATCTCAACTATCTGAATCAAGAAACAGTAGGTACTGTCGAATCGCGTTTGTCGTATGTGATTGTCAATGATAGCGAGGACAAGGCTATTACAATTATTGAAAAATCTCTTGTGGAGCAAGCCCAGAAAAAGCCCAACAGTGCACCTCTTAATTCACTTACAATATGGTTGTACACGCAGACCGGACGGAACGAACTTGCAATGAATCAGATTCTTGCATATAGCAAACGTATGGGACCTAGCTACGACAAGGAAGTTCTGGAATTTGGCAATGAAATGGCAAACATGAACGAAACAGAACTTGCGAAAAAAACATTTGAATATCTGCTGAAACGGAAACCTTCATCATCATTTAGTAATGAGGCATACATCGGATTGCTTACAATGTCGTATAAAATTGCAGTTTCAAAATTGCATCCCGACAAAAATGAGCTTGAAGAACTTGATTCAACAATAACGTTGGCAATAAAGGACATGGCAGTAACCAAAGCTTACGACTTGATAATTATCTCCGCCAAACTGAAGGCATTCAACCTTGGTAAGTGCGATGAGGCGATTGACAGGATAAACGAAGCAATAGCAAGTAACTACTATAAGCAGAAAGTTCCAGAGATGAAAATGCTTCTTGGTGATATTTACATGCTGAACAACAATCCATGGGACGCAACACTTACCTATGCACAGATAGAAAAATCGAACGCAAGTGCCGATATAACAAGCGAAGCGAGATTCCGCAAGGCGAAATTGGCGTACTACACTGGTCAATTCGAATGGGCGCAGGCGCAACTGGATGTACTAAAGGCTGGCACATCAAAGCTTATATCCAATGATGCATTGGAGCTTAGCCTGTTTATCACCGAAAACTACGACATGGATACCACCGAGACCACAATGCAGACGTTTGCCCGTGCTGATTTTCTGACTTTCTCCAAACAATATGCCGAAGCTCTAAAATGCCTCGATACTATCGAACAGAAGTATCCAAGTCATTCTCTTTCGGATGATGTGCTATACCGCAAGGCTCAGATTTACGAAGAAATCAACGACCTGGACAAGGCGGCATCGCTGTACAAGGAAGTCTTTACAAAATACGGCTTTGATGTTCTTGCCGACAATGCCCTGTTTAGGTATGCCGAAATATGTGAGCGTCAGGGCAAAAATAAGGAGGCAGAGGATTCTTATTTCAAGATTATTAGCGACTACTCTGGAAGCATTTATGCTGTGGACGCACGAAAAAGAATGAGGGCATTGCACAATGGCACAAGCGATTGAAAAGGATAGGATAATACTTGGCATCGATCCGGGAAGCAACATCATGGGCTATGGCATAATCCACGAGAAAGGGAAAACCATAAATTTGGTGGCTTTCGGCATCGTGGATATGCGCAAGATGGACGATCATTTCACAAAGTTGAAATATATTTTCGAGCGCACTACACAGTTAATTGATGGTTTTCATCCCGATGAGATTGCCATTGAGGCGCCATTTCAGGGTAAGAATGTGCAGTCGATGCTGAAACTTGGTCGTGCTCAGGGAGCTGCCATAGCAGCAGGTCTGCAACGCACAATACCTATTTTTGAGTATGCCCCGCGTAAGGTCAAGCTTGCAATTACCGGAAATGGTGCGGCATCGAAAGAACAAGTGGCGGCAATGCTGCAAAAACTTCTCAAAATAGAGGAGCTTCCCGAAAAATTGGATGCTACTGATGCAATAGCAATCGCCATGTGCCACTACTACCAGAAGCGCAGCTTTGTGTCGGGCGAAAGTCCATGCAAGAGCTGGAAGGAATACGCTGCGAAAAAGGGTATAAAAATCTGACAATAAGTTTCTATGCTTTAACCTAGCTTTTTTCGGTTTGCAGAACAAACGGAACCAATTAAGACGAATTAAATTACGCCAAATCACCACAAACATGGAATGTAGTTGTTAAAAACAAGTACAATGCAGTATCAAATGTCGAATTCATTTAAATCCAGAAATATAAACCCAGCATTTCGACAAGCTCAGTTACCTGTGAAACATTGAAACTTATAAACGCCGAAGGCATTAAAACAGCGCAGCGTAGAAACGGGCGTAGCCCATAGAAACGGCTTTAGCCTTAGAAATACGCTCTAACCTCAACACTCGCCGTATGAATCACAGGCGAAGCCTCGCTCTTGCGACCTGTGTATGAGAGATTTATTTGCAATCCGTTAGCTAATTGACGCTGGAAGTTAAGCCCCCAAGTGAAGTTCATACCCGGCTGCAATCCTTGAAGCATTTCGTAGTCAATGGCGGAATTACCATCGCTTGCGTACTTATAATATATAAAGTTGAAATTTGCATTTAGCGAGCCTTTTTTCACTGAATTGAGACGGTACTCGATTCCAGTATTGTTGCTTGTAAGTTTTTCTGTTCCAGAAGTGTTTTCTTTGATTTCAAAATTGTATGTCAGCGAGATGCGATTGTTTATGTTAGGCTGCACATTAAACTGGAAATCATCCTTAATGCTGCTAATTTTGTAATCCTTGGCTGAAAAATACTGCGATTCATAGCTTTTCTTGCCGAAAATGGTAGTGTTTTGCATTCCCACTTTAGGCGAAATATTGTACCTTATAAGAATATTCTGCGTGAAATTTGTGCGAGAGTCGAACCCAGTGGTAAGCAAACTTTTGCCTTTCACCGACTGTACAATGTAATCGATGCCGAACTTTGGTTTACCTCGGTTGAACGACAAATTGTTACGAACCGAAGAGTTTAGCGGTACAAGTTCATCGGGATTTATATTGTTGGCAAACGGATTGGCAAATTCGGCAATTTTGTCCGAGGTGTTTTTCTGCGAAATACTATATGCAAACTGGTCGGAGAAACGACTTAGAAACTTACGGAAACCTTTTTTCGATTTCCAGCGTACGGCGGGATTGATATTTAGGCTCTGGTTGAACTTATTGGAATACACTTTCACATATTCTGTCGATGGCATCAGCACGCGGATAAAGTTGGCTTGGTCAGCGAAAAATGCAACCTCAAACTCATCAAGTTCCTGAATACCATTGCCGTTGTAATCTGTCCAAGTGTAAACGCCTTGTCCGGGCGCAACTTCAATATAGGTGTATTCGATTTTATTTTCCAAGCCCGAACCTATTTCGTACAAGGTTGATGATGTTATCGCTCCCTTCCACAGTTTGAAGTTGTATTCGAGTTTGCCTGTTAGGTTGTCCTCAGGTTCGGCAGAGTATAGCATTGTATCACGCACTTGCAAAAGACGGTAGTTGACCGTTGCACGAAGACGATGATTGTCCTTTCCGCCCACTTCTGCCGACAATGACAGGTCGTGGGCACGGGTGGCATCTTTCAGAATATCAAGACTTTGCTTGCGGTCGTTGCGGAACTTGTACGACAGCGAAAACTTCTGACGTGTGGAATCGGATGTCCCTGCAAAACCTTCGTATTGGCTGTAAGAATAACTATTTGCCAGAAGCGAACCTTCGGAGTTGTGCCATACATTGCGTTCGCCTTCTTCGCGAGCGCCGACCATTATCTTGCCGAAAGTCTTGGAAACATCAAACTTGTGTCGCAGAAACTGAGTGGTATTCAGAGAATCGCGACTAGCAAGCAAAGATGCATCTCCCGAAATTCGCCAAGTACCAAGCTTGTAATCGGACGAAAAATCGTTTTTCCATCCAGAATATTCTGCACCGCGATTTATGTACGACGTAGTGTAGAGCGAATTTCCGTGCTTGCGGTTGGCATATCGAATATGACCGCCGGCAACATTCTCGCAGTGCGAATCGGCATAGTACGAGTTTGTGTTCCAGTTTCTTGTGAATTCTGTTTCGCGGAAATATTCCACAGCCTCAAAGTTTTTGCTCAGAAATTCGTAGTTCACATCGAAACTTAAAGAGTTTTTCTCGGTTTTTACAATGTATTGTTCGGCGGTAGTTTTCACGGCTACACCAAAGTTGTCTCCTCCATCAAGTTTCGAGAATGTATTTATGTCGTTGTTCGACAATGCGACTTCAATCGATGCATTTGTTTTTTCTCCAAACTTAGACTTTGCCCCGAATGTAGCCATCTGCTTTTTCTGTGGTGCAACTATCTTGGTATAAGGAATATAATTTCCCTGCGGAACGCCATTTACAGGCGCAACCCATTCGTAAACCCTGCCGTTTGCCGCCGACACTCCGCGCACATAATCGCCCTTGTTTTCGCCAACGAGTGAGAAAGAAACCCTGTAGAAAGCATCGTTTTCGTTGGTGCTATACACAAAAACCGAGTCGTATTGAATACCATCTACAATCGTATCAACGACCTTGTATCGAACCTCATCGATATTGAAACCGAGACTGTCGTAACCGGGAATTATAGCTCGGTCAAGGTTGTCGCCAATGCCCGACATCAAGCGCTTGTCGGAATCTCGCAAGTCGATGTTGATGGGCTGGTTCTTGCTGTCGCCTTCGTGGTAGAGGTTGAACCAGACTTCGGTATTGTTGATTTTCAAGCTGTTGGACGATGTTATCAGGAATCGCGTGTAATTCTGGTCGGTGTACTCGTACTCGACGATTATGCGCTTATCCTTGTTTATAGGCTGGTGGGCGGTGAATGTTATCTCGCCGAGGTTATAGTCAATCACATAGTCGCGGTCGCTACCGCGTGACATCAGAATTCCATCGATGTAAACCTTTTCGGTTCCAGCCAGCACAACGACATACGCCTCGTTGTTAGCGCCCGTGAGCCTATACGGACCTTGGTTGCCTTCAACTCCCGAAATTTGCATCTTGTGGTATTTGCCTTTAGCAACCGCCGTACCAAGAGAAGCGTTTAGTTCTCCCATGCCATGCTTTGCCGTCTCGAACTGCTTTTTGCCCGACAGGTGTATTCCCTGCGATTTCTTGTAATAACTAAGAAAATATCCCTGCGGTTTCTTCTGCTCGAAGTCTCCTGCCACAATTGCAAACTTGGAATTGTAAATCTTTATGAAAACCTTGTCGAACTCCTGCAGGTTCTGCGAATTGCCATCGGGCTGAATTGGAATGTTATTGTCGCTTATTGCAGCCGTAATGAAAAGGTTATCGCCAATGCGCCCGTCAAGTTGCAGGTCAAGGTTGGAATTCATTATCACATTCTGGTTATTACCGAAACTCACGCCTCGCGAAATGCTACCTTTGCGCGAAAGTTCAGTTTGCGAAAAGAAATCGGTGTAGTCGTCTTTGGTAAATATCAGATTGTAGCCCGTCAGCTCGCGCTCGTGATCGGAAAGCAAGTATTTGCTACGGTCGAACTTTTGTGCAGGCTTCGAGAAGTTCACAGGAAAACTTTTGAACTGCACGCTAGTTCCTGCCGGCGGTGGCTCATCGAAAACTATGGTTGATGTCTCGAAATCGAAATGATATTTGGCATCAATAGGATTTCCTTCTGCATCAAGCAATCGTATCGAACTTTGCACTACGCTCATTGAATCGAGAACAATGGAGTCGCTCTGTACCTGCATTTTTTTCAGGCTAATAAGCGATTGCGCTGATAGGTTCAGCAAAGGCGTTACGGACAACATAAATATTATGCATAGAGAACGTATCCACCAAGTGGAATGCTCTAATTTGCCGTTGCCGTTGTGAAAAATCATCCGAACAATAAAACGACAAAATTAAGCATTTATGATGTTTCTCAACAACCATTTATATTGCAGATTGTAAAATTATCATTACTTTTGCAGAAATGAACGAAACACAAATTATATTTCACGGTAGCAATGTGGTTGTAGAGCGTCCAAAAATCATAATAATGGGTGCTTACAAAGATTTTGGGTATGGATTCTATTGCACACGTTTTGAAAAACAAGCACGCAAATGGGCGACTTCAAAACATGGAGAAAGTGTGGTGTCTGCATTCAGATATAGTCCAGACCAATCGTTGAATATTTGCGTATTTGAAGAAATGACAGAAGAATGGCTCGATTTTGTCATTAGCTGCCGAAAAGGAGAACCGCATGAATACGATATTGTTGAAGGTCCTATGGCAGACGATCAAATATGGGATTATATAGAAGACCTTGCCGATGGTATAATTACGCGGGAGGCATTTTGGGTTCTTGCCAAATTCAAACGTCCAACACATCAGATTGTTTTCTGTACCACAGAATCGTTACGGACAGTAAAATTCGAAAGGAGCTACAAGTTATGAAAAACATATATTTCCCTGATGAAGAAATAACAGTCAACGACCTATACTTTGTGTGCTATATGATTGAACGCATAGCACGACAACTAAAACAACCTAACAAATATGTCGCCAATATTATGGGGCATGACGAAATCGCAAAAAAGCTATCGGTGGCAAACGTGTTACATTCGGAGAACCCTCTTGATGTAGCCTCTGACTGGATTGCCGAGTTTGGAATGCAAAATGGAAATTACGATGTCACAAAGGTGGACAGTAGTCTTTGCGACTATATTCCGACAGCAACGCAAATGGGCAAAGTTTATAAACGACTTATAATGAATACTATTAGCAGTACAGAAGATTATGCCGATGCAATATTAAGAGTGTATAACAACGACATTTGCAAGGTTATTGACAATTATAGCACTGGCGCATTTTACGAACCATCGCCATACATCGCCCGCAGCTATTACAATGGCGGATTTTGACATTTAGCGGTAATCTTATAATATTTTTGACATTACATTCTTATCCCCGCGCAGACACCCATCGTCACTGCATATATTAGCAGGTACGATAATGGACGATAGACGGGCATCTTTTTTGTAAGCAGGGCAAAAATCAGATAACCAACCAACAATGCCGAAATGCATGTTCCAACCTTGTCCTTGCCAGCATAACCTTTGCTCCAAAACCATACACCAACAAACAAATTCAACTTACATAACAGGTCGATTATGAATGCAAGTACGCTTGTCTTGTATATCTTGCTCATTATACTGGTAATGATGAATATTACAAACGAAGCAAACCATAGTAATATGAAGCATGTCATTGCGTAAGGAATGTTTGCTGCTGCCAAAATCGCGCTCAGCGAAAGCAATCCCATCGTGGTGTAATCGATGATGTTCAGAGTTTTTGTGTATGTATTCATCGGTCCATATTTTAATGTAAAGCAATGCAAAATTAAGACATTCTTCCGTAAGACATATAAGTATGCGAAAATAAATACAAGGAATTGTTTTGTTAAATGTTGTCAATAAAAAAGGGACACCATTTGGCATCCCTTTCTATCAAATAGGTATAAATAATTATTTCTGGTTCTTTTCCTGCTGGAGAAGTTCTTCCTTCAAAGCAGCGAGGTCGGTAACATCACCGATAGTGGTCTTTTCCATCTTGTCGGCTGGTTTTGCCTTCTTTGCCTTGTTTTCCTTCTTCTTTTCATCATCTGCAGGTTTGTTCAAGTCTTCATAAGTTCTTGAGTGAGAAACAAAGATCTTCTTGTTTTCCTTGTTGAATTCGATAACCTTGAACGGGAGCTTTTCATCAATCTTAGCAGGTGTACCGTCTTCCTTAATGAGGTGACGAGGAGTTGCGAAACCTTCAACGCCATAAGGCAATGCAACGATTGAACCCTTGTCGCTCATTTCAACGATAGTACCTTCGTGAATTGAATCAACTGTGAAGATAGTTTCGAATACGTCCCATGGATTTTCTTCGATCTGCTTGTGTCCGAGGCTCAAGCGACGGTTTTCCTTATCGATTTCCAATACAACAACCTCGAGTTCTGCTCCCACTGAAGTGAATTCTGACGGGTGTTTAATCTTCTTAGTCCATGAAAGGTCTGAAATGTGTACCAAACCATCAACGCCTTCTTCGAGTTCAACGAAAACACCGAAGTTGGTGAAGTTGCGAACCTTAGCCATGTGCTTCGAACCAACTGGGTACTTCTGTTCGATTTCTTCCCATGGATCTGGATGAAGCTGCTTGATACCGAGAGACATCTTGCGTTCTTCGCGGTCGAGGGTAAGGATAACTGCCTCAACTTCGTCGCCAACCTTCATGAATTCCTGAGCTGAACGGAGGTGCTGCGACCACGACATTTCTGATACGTGAATCAAACCTTCTACGCCCGGAGCAATTTCGATGAATGCACCGTAGTCGGCAATAACAACAACTTTACCTTTAACCTTGTCACCAACCTTGAGATTTGGATCGAGAGAATCCCATGGATGAGGAGTGAGCTGCTTGAGACCGAGAGCGATACGCATCTTGTCGTCGTCGAAGTCGAGGATAACAACCTGAATCTTCGAATCCAACTGAACGATTTCTTCTGGATGAGTAACGCGTCCCCATGACAAGTCGGTGATGTGGATAAGACCGTCAACACCGCCCAAGTCGATAAATACACCGTAGCTGGTGATATTCTTAACAGTACCTTCGAGTACCTGACCTTTTTCGAGCTTAGAGATAATCTGCTTCTTCTGTTCTTCGAGTTCTGCCTCGATGAGAGCTTTGTGAGAAACAACTACGTTCTTGAATTCGTCGTTAATCTTAACAACCTTGAGTTCCATAGTCTTGCCAACAAATACGTCATAATCACGAATTGGCTTAACATCGATCTGTGAACCTGGTAAGAATGCTTCGATTCCGAATACATCAACAATCATACCGCCCTTAGTACGGCACTTGATGTAACCCTTAACGATTTCATCGTTTTCGCAAGCCTCGTTAACTCTATCCCAAGACTTGAGCGACTGTGCTTTCTTGTGTGAAAGAAGAAGCTGACCATTTGAGGTTTCCATGCTTTCTACGAAAACTTCAACTTTGTCACCGA
Organism: Bacteroidales bacterium; assembly: GCA_017551515.1. Classification (GTDB taxonomy): domain Bacteria; phylum Bacteroidota; class Bacteroidia; order Bacteroidales; family ML635J-15; genus Bact-19. The sequence goes on from JAFZLK010000035.1 coordinate 59,705, forward strand.
CCTTAAGGTCTGTTTCATAACGGAACTCGGCAGCATTGATAACGCCTTCTGATTTGTAGCCAATGTTTACTACAACTTCTCTCTTGGTGATTGCTACAACTGTTCCTTCTACTACAGTGCCTTCCTGAATCTGGCTGAAGGTTTCACCGTATTTCTTTTCTAATTCTTCGCGGCTTACACCGTCGAAACTGTTTTCTTTTTTGCCCAGGGCATCCCAATTGAAGTCCTCGATGGGCTGAATGTTCTTTGTTGTCATTTAATTAAATACAATTAATTTGGTTAGACATTATTTATAAAAAAATCGAGCCGCAAAGGTATTTCTTTTTTTTCTGATTATCAAAGATTTTTTTTACCTATTATTTATAAAGAAATTTCAGGGTAGAAAAATTAACTAATTAACAAGTGTGGTAATGGAGTAGGATAGGTCTGCTCACAAAAAAAGCGAACCGAAGTTCGCTTTTCTGTGCCCAGGACAGGACTTGAACCTGCACGCCCTTTGCGAGCACCAGCCCCTCAAGCTGGCGTGTCTACCAATTTCACCACCTGGGCAAACACGGGCGCAAAGGTAATGCCTTTTTTTGTTATGGCAAAAAGTTTTTTTGCTTTTTTTTCTGAATGCTGATTTTGCAGATATAATTTCAAAGCAGCATTTACCATACATAATTAACAGCATACCAGACAGCAACAAACTCTACCAAGGTAAGTTCTCCATCGAAATGAAATATAACATCGTTACTGTAAACAGAATTGCCTTTGTAAACCTTGCCGTTGCGAACGCTGGCTATTACATCGCTGTTATAGACAGAGGTGCCTTTATATATTTTGCCTTCACGGATGGTCATAACGATGTCGCTGTTATATGTCGAATTGCCTTTGTAAACCTTGCTATCTACAATGCTGTAAATCACATCGCTACTGTAAATGGAGTTGCTTTTGTATATCTTGTTTTCTCGGATAGTGCAGACGACATCGCTACTATAAATCGAATTTTTCTTGTAAATCTTACTGTTGCTGATGTTGCATATAACATCGCTGCTGTAAACTGAGTTGCCTTTGTAAACTTTTATGGGATTGACGGAATACAGCGAAACAGAAAAAAGCACCGCCATTACCATTGATATTATTGCTTTCATAGTTTAGTAGTTTTGGAGACAAAAGTAGTAAAATTGTTTAATTTCTCAAAGGACGTTTGCTAACATTGTACCCTAAATAGAAAACAGAGCATCGTCGATGGGGTCGAAAGGTAAGCCGATGTACGCCTGTTTTTGCTTGCGAGCAAAGTCTTAAAGGCAGAAGGCTGCTTTTTGCCAGCTCTTCTTTCTGCCTTTTAGCCTGCTAGCCTTTAATTTCATTGTCCATTCTTCCGATTAGCAAAATTCCGGTGAACATACAGAAGAATATTATTCCATTAATTATGCAAAACATATCCTCAATGCAGAAGAAGCAAAAGGTTATGATGCACCACCAAATCATAGTGCCTTTGCGCGATTTGATAGCTTTGCGGAACATTGCGAAAAAAAGCAGAAGCAATGAGGTGATTCCCATTATTCCAAATGAAGCAAAAGAGCGTAAGAATTGGTTGTGAGTGGCGCAGGTGCCTTCGTAGTTTTCGCCCATACGAAGTTTCATTTTCTTTTGCATTTCGGCATAAATGTCACCTTGTCCTGTGCCAATGAGCCAGTTTTCGGAAATGACATCCAATGCCGATGCCATGCACTTGATGCGGATAGTTGTAGATTCTGTTCGTGTATGTATTGTTTCTTCTCCGTCGTGCTGAGCTTTGACGCTTGCAATCATGCAGTCAATCCTGTATTTTACCATAGGTATGGTTGTAATTGCCAACGAAAGTACGATTATGCATAAAGTTGTAGTTATTGACAGCCATTTGGGAATGCGTTTCGATAATAACATTCTGATTATTATGTATAAAGCATATATGGATAGAATTAAAATCGTAATTTTTGACGAAAGCAGGCAGATGAATCCCACATTTGCAATAATAAGAACTATTTCGCTGATAATAAGTAATTTCCGTTGTTTCCAATTTCCGAGCATAATGTTTTCGGCAAGTAATATTACGGCAAAAATTGCATAGTAGGAATGATGATGTGGCGACCTTAGTAAATATGTGTAGAAAAATGCATTTATATTTTGTGTTTCTACATAGTTGTCGTATGCATTTATGATACTGAATGTCATTATGATTAGAATTCCTGCTATGAGCGATAAGTATATTAGGTCGAGTTTCTTTTCTATGCCATTCTGCCGAAAGGCGGTGGCAATGAATGGGAACGCCAGTAGAGAGAGGGCTGTTTCTGTGTTGTGCAGCGCAGTATTCAGGTCTTCGGAGTAGATAAGACCGATGAGATATAGTGCAAAAGGTATTATCATCGCCCAGAAGCCAAGAGTGTGAGCTGATTCGCATAACGCCTTGTAGTTTCGTGGTCTTACAAGGAACATCAACCCAAGTGCAGCAATTATCAGCGAAGTGTATTCAATATGTACAGGAATGAGGAATGCAACTGCGCAAAGCAGCACAATTTCGAGCATGTCAAGGTAATATGTTGACTTTTTTGCTTCCATTTCAATTTGCAAAGTTATAAAAATCGGGGAGATATATGCAAGCGGAAATAAAAAAAACGGGAAACCGAAGTTCCCCGCTATATTTTCCCTATTGTATAAGATTAATGATTTTGCTGGTTAATGAACCTGTTGAGTTCATTGACCGACGAGGTGAATGTGAAAACATCGTTTACCTTGAAATAGTTGCGTCTGTCGTAGCAATGTTCGTAGGCATACTTTGCAAATGTGAGCCTGTCGCTGTCGAACGAGAAAAGACGACAAATTTCCCTTACTTGTTCAGCACTTATGCAGGTAAACGAGCATGCCTGTTTTGCAATTGTCATCTTTGTGCTTGAGTATGGCGTGTTGTTTATCATGTTGCATAGGTCGTTGAAATCCTGTTCTGTCATGATGTAGTGGCAGTTGGGGTTGTCGCTCTGGAAATAGCCGTAACCGCCTTGATAACCACCGTTGTTGTAACCACCATTATTGTAGCCTCCGTAAGGATTCTGGTAGGCTGCCATCTGGTTGGTTATGTACCTGTTAAGGTCGTCAACCGATGAGGAATATGTAAATGATTGACCTACAATGTAATATCTGTAGCGGTCGTAGCAGTATTCGAAAGCATATTTTGCAAAGTCGAGTCTGTTGGATTCGTATGAGAATTCCTTGCACAAATCCCTGATTTGATCTGATGTCATGCAGTTGTAACGGCAAGCCTGCTTTGCAACTGTGAGGCGTGAACTGTCGAAATATCTTGCCCTTACTTGTGATCTTAGCGAGTTGAAATCGTTTTGTGGCATAGGTCTGTTGCAACGGGGATTGTCGCTTGGTCCGTAGCCGTTGTTGTTCCAGTAGCCACCGTTGCCATGACCTCCATTTCCGTGACCTCCATTTCCGTGACCTCCATTATTGTGACCGTTGTTGCCATGACCGCCATTTCCATGATTTCCGCCATTGTTTCCGTGACCGTTGTTGTCATGACCATTATTGTTCCCGTAGCCACCGTTATTGTTGCCGTGTCCGTTGTCTTTGGTCGCGGTGGAACCTTGATAACCTGAATTTCCGTTCGACTGGTTATTGTGTTGGCGGTCTGTGGTGCTTACTGTCTTCATGGAATAGACATTTTCGCGACCTTTTACGAGCTGAACTTTTATTTCCTTGTCATTGCTGCTTACAGACATTGACCTATTAAGGGTAGGAACTCCACTGCGCTCGAATACTACTTTTACTGATATAGTTTTGCCATTGATGTTTTCTGCCTTGACGTTTGTTGCGGCAGTCGAGTTTTGCTTTGCATTATTAAGGTATAGGGTGAACTTGTCGCCGTTGTCGGTGTAGAATACGAAATCGTTGTTTTGTGCGATGCCTGCTAATACCAATAGGCAAAGGATTGCTGTTGAAATAAAACTTCTCATTATGTCAATTTTTTATTGAGTGCAAAGATAGGCAAATTTATTCAACATCCAACACAATTCTGAATCCCCTGTCGTTCGCACAGCTGGATGGAATTTCGTTGTATCTGCACGAAACTCGGCAGAAACTTGGTGTGTCGTCGTCCCATCCACCACCACGGAAAACATGAAGCTCTCCTTTTTCTGGACCTTTGGGATTGTTCTGCGGGTATTCGCTGTACCAGTCGTACCAGTCGCTGCACCATTCCCATACATTGCCGCTCATGTCGTACAGACCGAGTTCGTTTGGCTTGTACTGACCGACTCTTTCGGTGCGTTGTGCAGTGCAGTGGGCAACTTCGAGAACCTTGTCGCTTCCTGCGTACTTGTATCCCTTGCTCAAGTTTCCTCCGCGAGCGGCAAACTCCCATTCTGCTTCGGTAGGCAGACGGTATTTCTTGCCCGTGTAGTATCGAAGCGTGTCGATGAAATCATTGGCATACTTCCAAGTCATGTCGGTTGCGGGATGTTCGCCCCATTTCGACAGGGTGGCAGCATCAGTTCTTTCCATAACATACGCCCATTGCGCTATGGTTACTTCGTACTTGGCAATATAGAAACTGCCGACTGTGACTTGGTGTGCTGGTTTTTCGATGGTCTTGCAGTTTTTGCCCTGTTCATCTGTGCATCCCATTGTGAATGTTCCGCCCTCTACGAATATCATTTCCCCCTCAAACGGGTCTTTGAACTCATCGTACTGCGCCATTGCATCTATGCAGAACGCCATTGCCATTAAGCATAAAACTATTGTTGTAAATAAATTTTTCATAGGAAAAGTAATTTTAGTTATCAGCAACAAAGATACTTTTTCCAACCGATATGTATGTTTCTTTTTGTTTAACAAACTGTTATATTTTTGTTAAATGCCATTATAGAGTTCAATATGTTCTGCCTACTTTGTCGTGTGGTAAATCCACAGTCCTAATGCAACAATAGCAATAGTTGCCAGCGATGCCAAGCCGATAATTTTCCAGAATTTCTGTTCTCTTTCAAATTTTTCGATGCTTAGGTGCTTCCTTTCGGATTTCCAAGCCATTTTGTTTCCGTTTACGCCTAGTATTATGCGGATTATCAAAAGAATCGCAAATATGGAGTAGTGGACAATTACCAAATTTTCGTTTGAGCGGGTAAGTCTTTCTGCGATACTAGCGATTGCACTTATTATTGCCGGCCAATATATGCCGTTGGCAAGTCCCCATAATGCTGGAAATACGAATGCGCCCCAGTTCCATTTGCCAATTATTGATGGGATTTCTCCGTTGGGTTGCTGTAATAGTTGCTCGTTTATATTATCGGGAGCAGTATAAATGTCTTGTTCATCCAATTCTTCCCTGCTAAAATATTCGATGTCAATTTCTTCGATTGGAGTGGGTTCTCCATCATTAATTGTAAGTTCGAAAACCAATGTACCTTTTTCAAGCTCCATTTCCTTGATTTCCGTTGCGGAATATGGTCCTGATGGGGGATTGCCTTCGTTGAAAATGTAAAATTTGTACATGTTTTTTTAGTTTCTAGGTTTCTATGGCTAAAGCCGTTTCTGAGTTTCTGGTTGTTGAGACGCAAGGCCTTGCGTCTTTACAAAATCATTTTTCTAGCCTCAGTTAGGAATTCCTCATCAATGCCAAAGATTTCCGCTATGGTAAGGCCTTCGGTCGGGACTTCCTCTTCGGTGGTGCTGACAAGCGAATAATCCATGTAGCGGTTGATGTTTTCTGGCGTCACCTTTGTGCCTTCTGGTACTTGCAATCCTTTTACTCTCAGTCGGTTGCATTGGGCGGTTATGCCGTTGTAGTGGGTTGTGATGAGGCTTCGTGTTGAGTGTCGCGAAAGAATCTTTATGAAGGCGTTGACCAATGCACGGCCTTCGCTGGGGTTGGTGGTGCGGGCAAGCTCATCGACAAGGGCAAGAATCTTTTGTCCCGATTTTACAGCCTTGAGAATCTTGTCGATGTTGAGCATTTCGATAGCAAACGATGACAATCCGTTCACTTCCGACTGAGCATCGCCAATGCTGGTCATGATTTCCTCCACAGGTGCAATTTCCGCACTTTCGGCTGGGACAAAGAATCCAAACTGGAACATCAACTGTATGAGTGACATAGTTTTCAATACCACGGTTTTGCCCGACATATTTGCTCCGGTGATTAGGTTTGGTGTATCGCCAAAATGTATGTCGATGGGCTGGAATTCTCCGCCACGCTCCTTCAGCGATTCGGCGACAACGGGGTTGAACGCACCTTTTATATATGTTGCGTCCTGCGAAATGCTGGGCTTGCAAAGTTTGAAGTCGCGGGCGAGCAGTGCCTTTGCCAGTAGCAGGTCGAGGTAGGCAAGTTGGTCGTAGTTGGCTTGTATGTCGTCGCTGTAGTTGCGCAGTTTCTCGGACAAGTGTTCGCGTATGCGGTCTTCGATTTCGATGCATTCGAGGCGTATGCGTTCGGCTTTTTCGTTCTGGTTGGCGTTCTTGGCGATGTCGTATTCCTTGCGGAGTGCGGCAAGTTTTTCATCATAAGCCGAGTATATGTAGAAACTTTGTATTCCGTTGTGCTCGGGGTCAAGGATTTCGACAACTTTGCTGAGGTCGTGGAACGGCAGAATATCGACACCACTGGCTTCCAAAGTCTTGCAGATGTCTTGCGAAATCATGCAGAAGTTTTTGATTTCGTATAGCTCGATGTCGTCAAGCACTTGTGCCGAACGCAGATTGTGTATAGTCTGGTGTATGTCGTTCAGGCAGTACATGCGGTGCTGTATAGTGACTATGCACTTGGCGTTTTCGCGGTTGCTGACGAATTTGGTGAAAAATTCAAGGGTGTCGAGTTCCATCTGCAAGTCGAAGTCCCTTGTGATGAATTGCTGTGCTAGCAGTCGTTTGCGCCCTGCTGCCGAGCAGATTTCCATTTTTTCGTAAATGAAGCGGAGTCCGCGGTTTTCGTTGATATGTTGTTTTAGTGTTTGCATCGGAAAGATTTTCTAAATTTAAATTTTTGTCTTGAAGGCTCAAAGGCTTGAGGGCTTGAAGCTTTTGGGCTTTTAGCCTTTCAGCCTGTTCGCCTTTTAGTCCATTGTCCATTGTCAATTATCCATTGTTAATTATCAGAAGAGTACCATTCTGCGAATGAGGTTGATGTTTCGTAAAGCCTTAGGCTGAAAAGCTCTGTGCCATCGGGTAGGAGAGGTTTGATAAGTTCGGCGAAGTGTGCCACAATGTTTTCGGCAGTAGGCTGGAAATCAACGATATGTATGCGCTTGAAAATCGCCTTGTTGGTTTCGATGAAGTTTGTGTCTTCGCTGTTGCTAACGATGAGGCTGTGGTCGAACTTGTCGATGACATTCTCCTTGATTTTGTTTTTCAATACCCCGAAATCCACCACCATTCCGTATTTTGGTGAAGTTGGGTCGGTTATTGGTTCTCCGATGACGGTGACATGGAGTTTGTATGTGTGTCCGTGAATGTTGCTGCAAAGCCCGTCGTAGTTGTGAAGGGTGTGGGCAGTGTCGAACTCGAATATTTTTGTTACTCTAATCTTGGGCATAACTATATGTTTGTCTAACAGTCTGACAGTCTAATTGTCCAGCAACCTAACGGTTTTGCAGTCGGTCAGACTGGTCTTCTGCGAGACTTTTAGACTGTTCGCCTTATTGTTTCTGCAAAGGTAATATTTTTTCTGCGATTACGAAAATCAGCAAACTAATTCCGATTTTTTTGATGTTGTTAGTCCTGTATTTGAAAATTTTCTTACTTTTGTAGCAGTGATAACGAACAGAGTTTTAACTAAAATTTGAAATACGAAACAGATATAGCGAATTTGTAATTAATTGATTTAAAAATAAAAAAGCGTTTTTGCTTTTGTTCTTGCTCTTAAATTCTGGAAAATTTATTGCCGTAAGAATAAAGTAGAAATGCTCGCGGTCTATCCGTGGGCTTTTCTTATTTACGGCATAGGTACTCCAGAAACCTTAGAGCAGATAAGAGTTAACGAAGCCCACTTTTTTATTTGTGTATATTTAAAACTGCTGATTTTGGGCTTGCGGCGAGTAAAAACAATTGAAAATGAATAAGATTTTAATTCTTTTCTGCGTGCTGATGACAAGCATCGGTGCGTATGCACAAAGTGCAGTAACTGCTTCTGGAGGCGCTTCATCGGGAAACGGAGGCACGGCAAGTTACACGATTGGGCAAACATTCTATTCTGCCAATGTGGGAACGAACGGACAAGTTAGTGAAGGTGTGCAACAGGCATACGAAATTTATGATGTTACCGAAGTGCAAAATCCAATTTCGGCAAACATTTCGTTGTCGGCATTTCCAAACCCAACAAGCGATTTCCTAACCTTGCGCATTGATGGTGATTACATTGACGGTCTTTATTGCACAATGTACGACATTTCTGGCAAGGAAATAATGCGGTTGCAAATATGTTCGTCGGAAACAAGCATCAATATGCAATCGTTAACGCCAGCAACATATTTTGTCCGTGTGACGAAAGGTAAAGACGAGGTAAAAACATTCAAAATTGTGAAGAATTAATAATGGTAATCTGTAGCGACGTTGCGCGCAACGTCACCAAAAAA
>JAFZLK010000036.1 GCA_017551515.1 Bacteroidales bacterium
ATACGTCAGTTCTAATGACAAATGACGGTTAGTTTCATTCATCATTTCAGATGATATTTCTGGATGCAATTTCAAATCATCATTGCGAAACAAATAGTTTAAATCGGAGAATGTTGTAAAATGACGTGCCCTAAGGGCATTAACATTTTGTGGCAAGCCAGGATTTGACATACCCATCAGTAAGAATATACATTCCAACACCGAACTTTTTCCAGAAGAATTTTGTCCAAGAAAAACATTCACCCTGGAAAAATCTTCTATTTTCAGATTTTCTATTCCTCTGAAATTCTTAATCTCAATATTTTTTAAACCGTCCATAACTTACTTTTTATGCATTTGCCAACAACGCACAACAAAATGCATTGTGTTAGAACAAATTACATATTTTATATCTATTTAAACTTTGCAAAGATACACAAATTTCAAAAAATATACCTTTTATATGTTTAAATAATATTTCACCAATTACAAAAGGCACATTTAAATCTCACTCAACTAAAATTTTCCCCTTGCACCTATAAATTAAATACATTATCTTTGCCAAAATTTTTCAAAATTAATTTTAAAACTTAAAGACATAACATAATGGAAGAAATTAAAACCACTGCCTTCACGCAGTTTCACATTGCACAGGGCGCACAGATGGCACCGTTTGCTGGCTTCAACATGCCAATCCAGTACACAAGCATAAACGAAGAGCATGTATTCTGCCGCGAGCACATCGGCGTATTCGATGTTTCGCACATGGGCGAATTCTGGGTAACAGGCGACAAGGCCTTCGACTTCGTACAGAAGGTTACTTCAAACAATGTTGCCGACCTTGTTGACGGCAAAGTTCAGTACTCCTGCTTGCCAAACAACGACGGCGGTATCGTTGACGACCTCTTGGTTTACAGAATCAACGAAAAGAGATATTTCCTCGTTGTAAACGCAGCCAACATCGACAAGGACTGGAACTGGTGCATTGCAATAGCAGAAAAGATGGGCTTGAAGGTTGGACAGGACATAGTAAACGCATCTGACGAATTCTGCCAGCTCGCTGTTCAGGGTCCTTACGCTTTGAAGGCTATGCAGAAGCTCACAAAGGCCAATGTAATCGACATGGAATACTACACCAACAAGATTATCGAATTTGCTGGCATTTCTGAAGTTATCTTCTCGACAACTGGTTACACTGGTGCAGGTGGATGCGAAATCTACGCAAAGAACGAATATGCCGACAAGCTTTTGAAGGCTGTTCTAGATGCAGGTGAAGAATTCGGCATTAAGATGATTGGTCTTGGCGCACGCGACACTCTCCGTCTCGAAATGGGATTCTGCCTCTACGGACACGACATCAACGACACCACTTCGCCTATCGAAGCAGGTTTGGGTTGGATTACCAAGTTTGTTGACGGCAACGACTTCACCAACCGTGCATACCACGAGAAGTTGAAAGCAGAAGGCACAAGCAAGATGTTGAAGGGCTTCATCCTCGTTGATCGTGGCATTCCTCGTCCCGAATACTTGGTTTACGATGCAGAAGGCAACGAAATCGGTCATGTTACATCAGGTGCAATGTCGCCAATGATGAAGAAGGGTATCGGTATGGCATACCTCAACCGCGGATTCTGGAAGGAAGGAACAGAAATCTACATCGACATCCGTGGCAAGAAGGTTAAAGCCGAAGTAAAGAAGACTCCGCTCTTCAAGGACCAGATGCCACAGGTTAAGTAAGAAATACATTTGTTTCCATAATTAAGAATCTCGGAATCTCGGTTCCGGGGTTCTTTTTTGAAAAAAGGCTATATTTATGGCAATACTGAAAGTAAAGAATTTTGGCGTTATTGGCGAAAATCCTCAGGATAAGGAAGGTTTCTTCTCTGTAAACTTTTCTCCTGTGACTATTTTCATCGGCAAACAAGCCAGTGGAAAAAGCACAATAGCAAAACTCATTTCCATTTTTTCTTGGCTTGAAAAGAAATTAATCCGTGACGGTTCGCCATCATCCATTGAAATGCCTACCGTTGCGTTTGAAAATCTTTGCAAACAACAGGAAACCAAGGAATATTTTCATTCCGACACCAAAATTTCTTACAACGGAAATGCCTACACTTATAAATATGACCGAAAAGAAAACATTTTTACGGCAAAAAAATCCGACACATACGACAATTACATATTACCTAAAATTCAATACATTACATCTGCGAGAAACCTTCTGACAATGCTATATGAAATTGAATTGCCTACAACAACAGACCAAAAGGGCAATATCATCAACCTTGCATCCAACATTCCATATATGGTAAACGACTTAAATGGTGCATATACCCAAGCATTAAAAGAACTTGCAAAAAACGGTTTTTCGTTGCCGATAAATGACATTAGCGTTTTCTACCAGAATCATTCTACTTACATTAAAGCAAATGGCAATGATCCAATATCAATGCCTGCCGCATCAAGTGGAATCCAATCTATTACACCGCTCCTGATTGTTAGCAGATTCCTATCAAATGAAGTAAAAAAGGATTTGTCTCAAAAACTCCAGACGCCAATCAACGAAATTTCCAAAAAGCAGATGGAAAATGAGATACTAAAAGAGAACGTCGATTTATATAAGACATATTCCAATCTGAAAGACGGCTTCTTCCACAAGGACGACATTTCGCAATCGGAAAAAGACAACATATCAAAGATTGAAAAGATTTCGCAGAAATTCATACCATCGTGTTTCTACAATATTGTCGAGGAACCAGAACAAAACCTTTTCCCCGAAACACAAGCCGATGTTTTGTACGAACTGCTTGAATGTAAGAACGCAAACATCAGAAACAAACTTGTAATCTCCACACATTCCCCATACATTCTAACTGCATTGAACAACGCAATGCTTGCAAGCGATGTTTACAGCAAGACTGGCGAAACAGTGAAATCCATACCATTAAGCAAAATGGTTTCATTCGACGATGTTTCTGCCTACAAATTGGAAGACGGCAAGATTATTTCGATTACAGACATACAAAACCGCCTGATTGACGCCTCGCAAATAGATGACTGCTCTTCACAAATAAATGAAGTGTTTGACGAGTTAATGGATTTATATGATGGGCAAAGCAATTAAAACAGAAGAAAATAAGATTGTTGAACCGTCATTCGGAGAGGCTGTCTTGTGGAACGACAATCGCTCCAATTTTTCATTTTCAGAAAACAATAAAACATATAATGCAATAAATGCCAGCAAGAAAATTGGTCTTGGATTGCAAATAGACGGAAAGCTATACGCAACTTCGACAAAAAAGTGCGACAATGGACTTTTACTCGAAGATGGAAGGTTCTTTCTGATTGAACTAAAGGGCACTGACACAAATAAAGCGTGCGAACAACTGATTACTACATTAGAATTGATAAAAGACGACTACGCTGATTATTGCTTCGATTATTATGGAAGAATAGTTGCAAAAAAAGGAGTTCCGCAAACTAACACATCACGCCAACGAGCAGAGAAAGCATTTGGCAAATCAAAGTTCATGTTAAGAGAAAATTCACTAACAGAGAAAATATAACATTACCCACAAATGGCAACCACATCCAATTTTGTAGATTATGTAAAGATATATTGTCGTTCGGGAGCGGGCGGAGCAGGTTCAATGCACTTCCGTCACGAGAAATTCGTTGAGAAAGGCGGTCCCGATGGCGGAAACGGCGGTCGCGGCGGACACATCATACTGCACGGCACAACCAATGTGTGGACTTTGCTGCACCTGAAATACAACCGCCACATTTTCGCAGAAAACGGCACTAACGGCAGCGGTGCGCTCTGTTCGGGAGCCAACGGCAAGGACATCCGCCTTGATGTTCCGCTGGGCACTATCGCCCGCGACGAATACACCGGTGAAATCCTCTGCGAAGTAACCGAGAACGATGAAGAAATCATTCTCCTTAAAGGCGGTCGTGGCGGACTTGGCAACGCCGAGTTCAAGACTGCGACAAACCAAGCCCCGAAATTCGCTCAGCCAGGCGAAGCTGGAATAGAAAAGACCGTAATCCTCGAATTGAAAGTGCTTGCCGATGTTGGTTTGGTTGGCTTCCCAAATGCGGGAAAATCAACACTTTTGTCGGTAGTATCGGCGGCAAAGCCCGAAATTGCAGACTACCCCTTCACCACCCTCGTACCAAACCTCGGAATAGTCGCCTACCACGACTACAAGTCGTTTGTAATGGCCGACATCCCCGGAATCATTGAAGGTGCTAGTCAGGGCAAAGGTTTGGGACTTAGGTTTTTGCGTCACATTGAGCGCAACTCGATACTGCTGTTCATGGTACCAGCCGACACCAAGGACATCCGCGGTGAATACGAAATCCTTCTCAACGAACTCACGCAGTACAACCCCGAACTTCTTGACAAGAAGCGTATCCTCGCAATCACCAAGTGCGACCTCATTGATGACGAACTTCAGGAAATGCTGTCGAAGGATTTGCCCGAAAACATCGAAACCGTATTCATCTCGTCGGTGGCACACAAGAACATTGACAAACTGAAAGACATAATATGGAAGGCGCTGAACGAATAACATCGCGACATGATGGAAACCCTTGAACTTATAGACCGCCAAATCCTACTGTTTATCAACGGATTGCACGCCGACTGGCTCGACCCGATAATGTGGGCGATAAGCAGCAACTGGTTCTGGATTCCTATGGTTCTGCTTTTCATCATCGTTGCAATATGGCGGTTTAGAAAACACTGCTGGATTCCGATACTTGCAGCAATTATGTGCTTCGCCACAACCGATGTCGTTTCGCACAATGTTAAGGAATCGGTACAGCGTTACCGTCCAACGCACAACCTTGAAATAGAAAACGAAGTGCATATTGTAAACGACTATCGTGGTGGAATGTACGGTTTCTTCTCGGGACACGCCGCCAACAGTTTCGGACTGGCACTCATAACCCTGCTTTTCATCCGCAAGAAATGGTACACCATAACAGCATTGTGCTGGGCAACAATCGTCTCATATTCAAGGATGTACCTTGCAGTCCACTACCCTGCCGACATTTTTGTAGGATTCTGTTTCGGGATCTCGGTGGCGGTAGCATTTTACATCGTAACAAAAGCAATGACAAAAAGGACGAAATTCAGATTGGAGAACTTTTAGGCGGTTTTTGCATATAATTTGAAATCAATCCTCAAGCAACAATCTCCCAATGACCGCTATATCCACTGCCGACATATTTGATATGGGATAATTTAGAAATGTGTCGCTTAATAGTAATAACACTTCTACCACTTAATTTTGCTAGTTCCTCTGTTGTAATTTTGAGATTATTTCTTATTTGCTCCTCTATCCATATATCTAGTGACTTGTCTTGGGTATCACCTTGAGTATCATCTTGAGTATCATCTTGAGTATCATCTTGAGTATCATCTTGAGTATCATCTTGAGTATCACACCTAATACACTGCGTATCACTTAGATAGCCACTTGGGATATTGTCTTGGGTATCATCTTGAGTATCAGTTTGAGTATCACCTTGAGTATCATACCTAACACATTGCGTATCACTTAGATAATCATTTGGGATATTGTCTTGAGTATCACCTTGAGTATCACCTTGAGTATCACCTTGAGTATCATCTTGAGTATCATCTATAGTGTAAAAAACATTCACCGTAAATGCAGTCAGCTTTGAGACATCGAATACTGCCTCATTGTTGCCGTTCTCATTGAGCATATCTTGTACCCGCCTAATTCCCTGATTGAACATATTTACATACTTCATTTCCTTCATGGCTTCTGCAACAATAGGGTTACGGTAATCGTTTACAGTCGGGAAGTTCTCTGGTCTTGCTTCTCCGTACAATCCTCCAGCATTCATAATTTCTATGTGATCATCAAACTGATACAAGCGTATTGGCATATTCGACTGATAATCGCGATGCATACAGGCGTTCATCATCAGTTCGCTCAGTGCGTTGTTTGGATAATTTATGACTGTTTTTTCGCGGAATAAACTGACAGAAACAGGTTTTTGTGTGATAATAGCATTGCTTACAAATGCCTCCAACGATGGTAGCAACTGGAACAAAGGTCCCTGAAAGCGTTTCTCGTTCAGCACTTCTCCGCCAATGGACTTGCCAGCAAAACGTACAAACTGGACGAAAGCTCCAGGCAAATAATATCGTGGATTCTTTCCAAACAAAATAATGGCTGCGTATGTTGGACAGTCGTGCGTGCGGTCATATAAGCGTACAGAAGCTAATTGTTCTTTTATGTCCCGTTTGTCTTCCGCCAAAACATCAGGAGCGACCACCGATGGAAGATATTCGTTACGAATAGAATCAAGATTCAAATCATCGAGTGTGGCTCCGAGGCAAGGTGTAGCATCGAAAGTTGCCATATATGCAGTACGGCGTTCCGTAAGTATTCTTTCTTCGGATTCGCTGGCAATGTCGCGCCTTGGACCTATACGCACGAACACCCGTCCACGATAGCGTACAGGAGGAAGCAATGAAGGAGATACTTCGGCAACAAGCAAGTCGCCTTCTGGAAATTCCATTCTCTCTACCGACATAGCAGGAACTGGCAGTATGTTACCATCAGAACGAATTGCCGAAATCTTTTTCAGCAGGGCATCATCAACTTTAAGTCCCGACAACTGCCCATTATCGTAAGCTCCAATAAGCAGATAACCCTTCTTTCGTGAATCAGGCAAATCATTGGAAAAGGCGCAAATAGCCTCGCAGAACTTATCCATATTATTGGTAGAAATTGTTCTCTCCACGCGATAATTTTCCGTGCTTTGTAATAATTTGTGTACTTCTTCTTTTGATATCATACCATATCATTTTAGGGTTTTCAAAATAGTGCGCTTCTGCTTATTTTAAACAATCTTGCGCAAATTTACTTAATATTTTTCATTCCTTTGCCTACTATGTTGCAATTGTTAATATCTTTATGGAGAAAATCTCTCCAAAAATAAATTTTGCCATTCCATTCCCATTTCTTATATTTGCCCTGCTATAAACGCGCAATGTATAACTTAAAAACACAACATAAATGACATAGAAAGCGAACATAACAAATTGATATTAAAATAAAAAAGCGTTTTTGCATTTGTTCTTGCGCAAGGAATCTGGAAAATTTCTACAATAGTCAAGGAGAAAGTGAAAATGCTCACGGTTTTCCGTGGGCTTTTCTTATTTGATTATTGGGCATTCCAGAGCCTCTTGCGCAGATAAGAGTTAACGAAGCCCACTTTTTTATTTGTGTATATTGAAAACAGCCGATTTGGGGCTTGCGGTGAGTAAAAGTATTTGAAAATGAAAAAGATATTTATTCTTTTCTGCGTACTGATGACAGGCATTGGTGCGTATGCGCAAAGCGCAGTTAGTGCTTCTGGAGGTGAATCATCGGGAAGTGGAGGCTCGGCAAATTATACGATTGGACAGACATTCTATTCTGCCAATGTTGGAACGAGTGGACAAATCGGTGAAGGTGTGCAACAGGCATACGAAATTTATGATGTTACGGAGGTACAAAATCCGATTGCACTGGGAATATCGTTGTCGGTATTTCCAAATCCTACTAACGATTTCTTGAATCTTTTAATTGATGGTGGAGATGTTAGTGGATTGGTATGCACAGTGTTTGATGTGACAGGAAAGCAACTGTCTGTTAGGCAGATTGAGTCGGACAATACAAGCATTGACATGCAGTCGCTATCGCCAGCTACGTATTTTGTTCGCATAACGAAAGAGAAAAACGAGGTAAAAACATTTAAAGTTGTGAAGAATTAATTATGGTAATCTGTAGCGTCGTTGCGTGCAACGTTCCCTACAATAGTTAAACAAATAAAAGAATAAAACAATGAAGAAGAATTTCATTTTGGCAGTATTCTGCCTTATTATCAGCGCAATGACATTTGCACAAGTGCCGCAAAAGATGAGTTATCAGGCGGTGGTTCGCGGAAGCGACAACAATTTAGTTACAAATAGCGAAATATCTGTGCGTATAAGCATCCTACAGGGAAGCACCGATGGTGAAGCCGTATATACTGAAACCCATTCGGCAACGACCAATGCCAACGGATTGGTTACGATTGAAATAGGTGATGGCACAAGTAGCGATGACATTTCCGCAATCAACTGGGCAAACGGACCATATTTCGTAAAGACCGAAACCGATGTAAATGGAGGATATAATTATGATATTATAGGTGTAAGCCAGTTGCTCTCTGTTCCGTACGCAATATATGCTCAGACGGCTGGTAATGTTCCTGATGTGAGCAGTTTTCTTACAGAAGAAACCGATCCGACTGTTTCAGAATGGGCAAAGGCAGAGAATAAGCCTGTTTATGACTATTCAGAAATTACCAACACGCCTGAAATTCCAACCGTACCGACAAATGTTTCTGCATTTGAGAACGATGCAAATTACTTGATATCATACACAGAAACCGACCCGACAGTTCCATCTTGGGCAATGGCAGAAACTAAACCAGTTTACGACTATTCGGAGATTAACAATACGCCAGAAATTCCAACAATACCGACAATTGTTTCTGCATTTGAGAACGATGCAAATTACTTGACATCATACACAGAAGCCGACCCGACTGTTCCTGCTTGGGCAAAGGCAGAAACTAAACCAACATATGACTATTCGGAAATTAACAACACGCCTGAAATTCCAACAATACCGACAAATGTTACTGCATTTGAGAACGATGCAAATTACTTGACATCATACACAGAAACTCAAAACATTGCCGATGTCGCAGCGCTTGGAAATTTGGTAAATACACAATTGAAGAATGTGACTGATCCAACAGAAAATCAAGATGCGGCGACAAAGAAATATGTAGACGAACTTGTGTCACAATTACAAGCCGCAATAGATGTTCTAAATGCAAGAGTAACCACAGGAAGAACAAATGGGCATGACTGGGTTGATCTCGGTTTGCCAAGTGGTACACGATGGGCAACTTGTAATGTGGGAGCTGTCATTCCAGAAGATAATGGGAACTACTTTGCATGGGGCTATACTACAGCCAATAATGGCACCAGTTGGGGCTCTTATTGTTTCTGCAACGGTTCAGAAAGAACACTTACTAAGTATTGCAATGACGCGAGTTTCGGAAATAATGGTTATACAGACTCACTTACAATACTAGAACCTTCTGACGATGCTGCCACCATCAATTGGGGCGAAGAATGGCGTATGCCAACATACGATGAATTTAACGAACTGATAAATAATTGCACAATAATATTTAGAACACAAAATAGCAAATCAGGATACCTTCTAATAGGACCAAATGGGAACTCCATTTTCATGCCATATGCAGGCAATTATGGAATTCCTAATGCTGGTTTCAGTTACTGGTCAAGTTCTATACATACCAACTATCCAAATAATGCATGGTCTCTTACCAGTTCTTCAACCTTAAACATGAGTTGGGGAAGTAGAGCAAGTGGTTATTCGATTCGTCCTATATGTGCAACAACTCAGAATTAAATTTTAACTATATGAGTTTTATATTGTAGTATTACAATTATCAATAAGGAAAACAGCAGTCGTTAAAAGTTGTCTGCTGTTTTTCTTTACAAAAACTACCTATACACTGAGGAAATCTTACTTATTTTTACACATTTCCTCAGTATATACAGCATTACAATTTTAATTAAACAACTGATTTACTGTAATTTGATATTGAATTTCATCCGCAAAATCACCCTGTAAAATTCCGGCTTAATGCTCAAAAAGAGACCTAAAATCCTTGTAAGTTATTGATTTTTATTTGTATTATGGCGGTCAAAAGTTTCATGGCAAAAAAAATGCTTTCATTGCGGGTCAAATAAGACAA